>SKIM01000170.1 GCA_007116445.1 Natronohydrobacter sp. | reverse complement strand
CTATGGCACAACGCAAAAGGGCAGCCCGTGACAGGCTGCCCCTGATGACCGGCGCTTGCGCATGGTCACAATTTCTCGGTCAGTTCCGGGACCAGCGTGAGCAGATCGCCCATCAGCCCGTAATCGGCCACCTGGAAGATCGGCGCTTCTTCATCCTTGTTGATCGCGACGATGACTTTCGAGTCTTTCATCCCGGCCAGATGCTGGATCGCCCCTGAGATCCCGACCGCAATATACAGGTCCGGGGCCACCACTTTGCCGGTCTGGCCCACCTGCCAGTCATTGGGCGCATACCCCGAATCAACTGCCGCCCGCGATGCACCAACGGCCGCGCCGAGTTTGTCGGCGAGCCCTTCGATGATCCTGAAATCGTCTTCCGAGCCAACACCACGTCCTCCCGAGACAACGACTTTCGCCGAGGTCAGTTCAGGCCGGTCGGATTCAGCCACCTTGTCTTCCAGCCATTCCGAAAGCCCGGGATTCGCCGCGGCCGAAATTGTTTCGACACTCGCAGAGCCATCCTGGCCGGCCGCGTCAAAGGTCGAGGTGCGGATCGTCATGACCTTGGTCGCGTCCGAGGATTTGACCGTCTGGATCGCATTGCCCGCGTAAATCGGCCGCTCGAAAGTGTCGGCATCGACAATGCCTGTGACCTCAGAAATCACCATCACATCCAGAAGGGCTGCCACCCGGGGCAGGATGTTCTTTGCATCCGTGGTCGAGGGCGCGACGATATGGCTGAAGCCATCGGCGAGCGACACGATCAGCGCCGCCGTGGGTTCGGCCAGCCGGTGGCTGAGTGCAGCGTCCTCGGCGCAGAGTACTTTGGCGACACCGCTGATTTTCGCAGCTTCCGCCGCGGCCTCCGCTGCTTTTGCCCCAGCGCAGAGCACCGTCACTTCGCCAAGCTGCTGGCCCGCGGACACAGCTTTCGACGTCGCGTCCATGTTCAGCGCACCATCTGTGACTTCTGCCAGAAGAAGAACCGCCATCAGATCACCCCCGCTTCATCTTTGAGTTTCGCCACCAGTTCATCCACAGAGCCGACCTTGACCCCTGCGGCGCGTGCGGCGGGTTCCGAAGTCTTGACCACACTCAGGCGGGGGCTGACATCGATGCCGTAATCGGCAGGTGTCTTTTCATCGAGGGGCTTTTTCTTGGCTTTCATGATGTTGGGAAGCGAGGCATAGCGCGGCTCGTTGAGGCGCAGATCAACCGAAATGATCGCAGGCAACTTGACCTTGATGGTCTGCAAGCCTCCATCGACTTCGCGCGTGACTGTCGCGTGATCGCCGTCCACCTTGACCTCGGAAGCGAAAGTCGCCTGGGCCCAGCCGGTCAGCGCGGCCAGCATCTGGCCGGTGGCATTCATGTCATTGTCAATCGCCTGCTTGCCGCAAAGCACGATCTGCGGGGCTTCTTCGTCGATCACGGCCTTGAGCAGCTTTGCGACTGCCAATGGCTCGATATCAGTATGCACATCCTCTGCCGCCACGATCACGATCGCACGATCCGCGCCCATTGCCAGCGCGGTGCGCAGGGTTTCCTGCGACTGCTTCACTCCAATCGACACGGCGACGATCTCTGAGGCGACGCCGGCTTCCTTGAGGCGGATCGCTTCCTCGACGGCGATTTCGTCGAACGGGTTCATCGACATCTTAACATTTGCCAGATCGACACCGCTGCCATCCGCCTTGACGCGGACTTTCACGTTATAGTCGATCACGCGCTTGACCGGCACGAGCACCTTCATCAGCGTCTATCTCCCTCTCTGAATGTCTTGTGACAGGTTTTAACGAGGCTGCGGCGCGGAAAACAGAAGAAAATCGACCTGTTGATGCGCTGCGACGTCGCGTCTCATATCGTGTTGGCGCTATCGGTTCGCGCCGGGAACCCAGAGAATGTCATCAGCCCCGTTATTATTTGCGATGCGCCCGGCAACGAAGAACCAGTCCGACAGACGGTTGAGGTATTTCACGGCCGATTCGTTCACGCCTTCGATTGCAGTCAGCGCCACAGTCTCACGTTCGGCGCGACGCGCGACCGTCCGGCAGAGGTGCAGATGCGCCGCCAGAGCCGAGCCTCCCGGCAAGATGAAGCTGCGCAAGGGCTGGAGCTTTGCATTCATCTCGTCGATTTCGCGCTCAAGCCTGTCAACCTGGGCAGGCACGATGCGCAAAGGGGTGTATTCTGCTTCGGCGTCGCGCTCCATTTCGGGCCGGCACAGATCCGCGCCGAGGTCGAACAGATCATTCTGGATGCGGGCAAAAGCCGCTTCCATCGAACCGTTTGCATGCAAGCGTGCCAGCCCGATCGTTGCGTTCAGTTCATCCACTGTGCCGTAGGCCGTCACGCGCTGGCTGTGCTTGCCGACGCGCGCACCGTTGCCAAGCGCTGTCTCGCCAGCATCGCCCGTGCGGGTGTAAATCTTGTTGAGCACAACCATCTCAAGCCCCTTTCTGTCGGAAGTATACGAAGACCATGATCAGCACGACCGCGCCGAATTGTGCATAAAGCCGCCAGCGCATCATCCGGTTGCCATTCTTGCGATTGAATTCGCCGCCGCGCGCAAAGCCACCAATGCCGACGGCAAGGATCACCAGCACTCCCAGGGCGGCCACCACAGCGAGCAGGAAAAGCGGGTCTGAAAACATCGGCGTTCCTTTTCGGGTCACAGATCATGTCGCGCAACTTAGCGGGCGTGGCGCTGAATGCGACCTGAAAATGCGATCAGAGGTCAGAATTTGCCGAGCAGCCAATCCAGGGCGCGTGTGGGCAGAATACGCCGTGCACTTCCCAGAAGATAGGTCGGTGTGGTTACATAGTAGCGCGGGCGCGGTCGGCGAGATTCGAGCGCATGGATCAGTCGGCGCGTTACGGCCTCTGGGGGAAGTTCAAAGAAATCAGGCGCGCGCTTGTCATAAAGTCGCGCCAGCAGGCTGTCGCGGTATTGAGGCGCGCGGGGGCTGTTTTCCCAGTCGATCCATCTTTCGAAATGCGCGATGGAGTTCTCGCGAATGCGCGAGGTCACGGGGCCCGGCTCGATCAGGATGATGTCAACCCCGGTGCCTGCCATTTCCAGCCGCAACACGTCGCTCAACCCCTCGAGCGCGAATTTTGTCGCGACATAGGCCCCGCGCCATTTCAAGGCCGCCAGCCCCAGAACCGAGGAGTTCTGCACGATCCGCCCATGCCCCTGCGCGCGCATCACTGGCAGGATCTGGCGGGTCAATTCATGCCAGCCGAAAAGATTGGTCTCGAAGATGGCACGCAGCCCCTCTGTGGGCAGGTCTTCCGTTGCGCCGGGCAGCGCATAGGCGCCGTTGTTGAACAGCGCGTCCAGTCGTCCATCCGTGCGCGCCAGGATTTCCGCCACACAGTCGCGGATCGACGCCTCGTCGGTGTAATCCAGCCGCAGGCTTTCCAACCCTTCGGATCGTAACCGGACGCAATCGGTTTCAGCGCGACATGTCGCAAAGACACGCCAGCCGCGCGCGGCCAGGGCATGCGCTGCATGATAGCCGATGCCTGACGAACAGCCCGTGATGACGACCGAGCGGCCGGGCTCAATGGGTTTTGCCATGCCAGGCGTCGCGTTTGCGGTAGATTGTGGAGGGCGCGATATCGAGTTCCTGCGACGCGCGCGGGATAGATCCGCCATGACGGGTGATCGCGGCCTGAATCGCATAGGCTTCGATCTCGGCCAGGGTCATGCCTTCAAGCGCCGTCTCAAGATCGCGGGGGCTGTCCGTGTCAGCCTGCGCCTCGCCATGCGCTTCATGTGCGATCTCGGGCAGCATGGCGGGGGTCAGAACCGGGCCGTCATGCAGCACCACTGACCGGTGCAGCATGTTGCGCAATTCATGCAGGTTTCCGTCCCAGCTTTGATTTTGTAACTCAGTGATCGCCGCTGGTTCAAGCCGCTCAAACCCTTTCTTTTCCAGCGCGGCGAGTTCGATCAGAAAGCGTTGTGCCAGATCCGGGATATCTTCGCGCCGGTCCTGCAGAGGCGGCAGAATGAGTGGCAGGACGACCAGCCGCAGGTAGAGATCCTTGCGCAAAAGCCCGGCCTGCACATCTCGAAGCGGATCATGGGGCATTGCCGTGATGATGCGGACATCGATCGGCAGGGCCTCGGCATTGGGGACGGGCAAAAACCCGCTGTTGAGGATGCTGACCAACCGTGCCTGCAATTCCTGGGGCAGGGTTTCGAGCGCGCGGATCAGCAATGTCCCGCCATAGGCCTTGCGCAGCGCGCCATGCGCCCCCATCGCTGATCCCGAATGGCTGGATGGACCAGTGCCGAAAAGCGCGGCTTCTGCGCAGCTTTTGTCGAGACCGGCGAGATCAAGTTCGACAAAGGGCTTGCGCGCGCGTGGTGACAGACCGTGGATCATCCGGGCACAGGTTTTCTTGCCGGTTCCGTCCGCGCCGATGATGACGACCGGCGCCATCGAACCCGCAAGGGCTTTCATCAGTTCCATCGGTTTCTGCATGGCAGCGGAATGGGCCACGAATTCCGTAAGCCCCGGTGTCGCCGATGAGGCGGATTGGGCGCGGGGGGACTGCGTCGCGTTGCGGTAATCTGCCACTGCGCTGGCGACTGCGCCGACCAGTCGGATATCGCCCAGCGGCTTGACCAGAAAATCATGCGCGCCCTTGCGTGTGGCCTCTACGGCCTTGTTGACGGACCCATTGGCGGTGATCACGATGACCCGCGTTTCAGGGGCCTGCGCGAGGATTTCGGTCATCACCGACAGCCCGTCCTGATCCGGCAACATCAAATCCAGCAAGACGATGGCGGGGCGGATGCGCGCGAAGGTTTCCAACGCCTCGGCCGCAGAGGACGCGCAGACGGGCGGATAGCCTGCTTTGGTCAGAACCGTGCGATAGAGCATCTGCAGCGAGGGCGTATCCTCGACCAGCAGAAGCCGCGGCACATTGGCAGGTTTACTCATGCGATATTGCCCTCGTTACACAACCCGAAGGCTAGGAAACACAACCCAAAGCGTCAAGCACCAGATGTGACTGGCTGCAAAAGGCGGGCGGGCAGGGCGGTCGTGCCACCCTGCCGCGGGCCAGTAGCACAGAGGCCTAGTCGCGTGCGTATCCCAGCCCGCGCAAGGCATCGCGGATTTCGTCGAGGATCGCAGGGTCGTCGATGGTCGCGGGCATCTTGAAGGGCTGGCTGTCAGCGATATTGACCATGGTGCCGCGCAGGATCTTGCCCGAACGGGTCTTGGGCAGACGGTCCACCACCACGGCCAGCTTGAAGGCCGCGACCGGGCCGATCTGATCGCGCACGAGCTTGACGCATTCCTTGACCACATCTTCAGGCGCGCGCTCAGTGCCTTTGTTCAGGCACAAGAACCCCAGCGGCATCTGGCCTTTCAGATCATCCGCGACCCCGATCACGGCACATTCGGCGACATCGGGATGGCTGGCCAGCACTTCCTCCATCGCCCCGGTCGACAGGCGATGACCGGCAACATTGATCACGTCATCCGTGCGCGCCATGATATAGACATAGCCATCGTCGTCCATATAACCCGCATCGCCTGTGGCGTAATAGCCGGGGAATTGCTCAAGGTAGCTATTGCGGAAGCGCGCCTCGGCATTCCAGAGGTTCGGCAGAGTCCCTGGCGGCAGCGGCAGCTTCAGCGCAATCGCGCCCAGCGTGCCGGGGCTGACAGGGTGGCCGCCTTCGTCGAGCACCTGAATATTGTAGCCGGGCATGCCTACAGCTGGCGAGCCGAGCTTGACGGAAAGCGGTTCCACGCCCATCGGATTGGCAGCAATCGCCCAGCCGGTCTCGGTCTGCCACCAATGGTCGATCACCGGCACCTTGAGCTGATCCTGCGCCCAGACGATCGTGTCGGAATCCGCGCGCTCACCTGCGAGATACACTGTTTTCAGGCAGGAGAGATCGTATTTCGTGACAAACTCGCCTTTCGGATCTTCGCGCTTGACCGCGCGGAACGCCGTGGGGGCAGTGAAGAAGCTCTTGACCTTATGCTCCGAGATCACCCGCCAGAACGTGCCTGCATCAGGTGTGCCGACGGGCTTGCCTTCGAACACGATCGTGGTGTTGCCCGCGATCAGGGGCGCGTAGCAGATATAGCTGTGGCCCACGACCCAGCCGACATCAGAGGCCGCCCAGAACACCTCGCCGGGATTGACATCATAGATGTTCTTCATCGTCCATTGCAGCGCCACCAGATGCCCGGCTGTCGGGCGGATCACGCCTTTGGGCTGGCCCGTCGTGCCCGAGGTGTAGAGAATATAGGCCGGGTGATTGCCCTCCACTGGCACGCAATCGGCAGGCTCCACGCCGTCCTGACAGGCGTTCCAGTCCAGATCGCGACCGGGGATCAGCGCGGCGCTTTCCTGTTCGCGCTGAAAGATCACGCAAAATTCGGGCTTGTGCTGCGCCTGTTCGATGGCGCTGTCCAGCAGCGGCTTGTAATGCACGACGCGGCCCGGCTCCATCCCGCAACTCGCGGCGATGATGGCCTTGGGGGTCGCATCGTCGATCCGCACGGCCAGTTCATGCGCGGCAAAGCCGCCGAACACCACTGAATGCACCGCCCCCAGCCGCGCGCAGGCCAGCATCGCATCGAGCGCTTCGGGGATCATCGGCATGTAGATGATAACCCGGTCGCCTTTCGCCACGCCTTTGGCGCGCAAGGCACCGGCAAGACGCGCGACGCGGCCCTGCAGTTCGGCATAGGTGATCTTGCGTTTGGTGTCCGTGATGGGGCTGTCATAGATGATCGCAGTCTGATCGCCGCGCCCGGCCTTCACATGCCGGTCGACAGCGTTCCAGCAGGTGTTGACCATGCCATCGCTGAACCACTCATAGAGAGGCGCGGCCTCGTCAAACAGGGCCTTGGACGGCGGGCGCATCCAGTCAATGGCCTGCGCCTGTTCCATCCAGAAACCGTTCGGGTCAGTGACCGACCGCTGATGCAGATCCGCGTAGCCCATCTTGAACATCCTCCCTCAATCGCGTTGTGCAAGGGATAGACGCAAGCGGCCGAGCGGCGCAATGGCTGTTACCGGCAACATCGCGCCCCCGGAGGCAAAACTTTGCATAATCCGCGTAAGGGTCTGCGAATAATTTGCAAACAGCAGATTTTTTCCGCGCCTGCAAACTGAGCCGCAGAGAGTTTGCAAATGCGCGCGTCAGTTTCAGCCATATTGCGCGACGGGCGTCCCCGCAAGCGCGGACATGTTCAGCAGTCCCCGCGCCGTGATCGAAGGTGTGGCGATATGCGCTGTGTTGCCCATGCCCATCAGGATCGGCCCGACTTCCAGCGCGCCGCCGCGCATCTTGAGGATGTTGCGCACGCCGCTTGCTGCGTCCGTATTCGCAAAGATCAGCACATTGGCAGGTTCATCAAAGCGGGCATTGGGCATCATCCGCGCACGCAGCCCCGGGTCGAGCGCCGCATCGACATGCATCTCGCCCTCATAATCGAAATCCACACCCCGCGCGTCCAGAATCTCCAGCGCGCCGCGCATGTTGCGCCCCGATGGTGTGTCGAGATTTCCGAACTGGCTGTGCGAACACAGCGCCACTTTCGGCGCGAGGCCAAAGCGGCGGACATGGCGCGCGGCTCCAATGGCGGTTTCGGCAATCTGTTCAGGCGTGGGGTTGGGGTGGACCTGCGTATCAGCGATGAACAGATTGCCTTCCTGCTGGATCATCAGCGACAGCGCGCCCACCGGGTGCCGCCCTGCGGTGCCCAGAATCTGCGTGACGTAATTCAGATGCCACAGGAATTGCCCGAATGTGCCACAGATCAGGCTGTCGGCATCCCCGCGATGCACCATGATCGCGCCGATGGCGGTCGTGTTGGTGCGCATGAT
>SKIM01000075.1 GCA_007116445.1 Natronohydrobacter sp. | reverse complement strand
GGGCAGGGGAAGATGACCTTTGCCGATGGCTCGACCTACGAGGGCGATTGGGTCGAGGGGCGGATCGAGGGCGAGGGTGTGCGCGTCTTTGCCGATGGCACGATCTATGAGGGCGCGTTTGTCGATGGCCAGCATGAGGGGTTTGGTGTGCTGACGCGGCCCGATGGCTATCGCTATGAAGGTGACTGGGTGGCGGGGCTGCGCGAGGGGCGGGGCGTGATCACTTTCCCTGATGGAGCGAGCTATGAGGGCGAGATGCGCGCCAATCTGCGCCATGGCGAGGGCGTGCTGACGCGGCCTGACGGGCTGGTCTATGAGGGCGCGTGGCAGGAAGGCGAGCTGCATGGCGAGGGTGTGCTGACCCAGCCCAATGGTGATGTCTATCGCGGCAGCTTCCGCGCCGGGCTGCGCGACGGGCCGGCGGTGGTCGAGCAGGCCGATGGGCTGGTCTTCGAGGGCACATTCGTCAATGACCTGCGCGAGGGGCCGGGCACGCTGACCGGTGCGGATGGCTATCTCTATGAGGGCACCTGGGTCGCGGGGCAGATCGAGGGGGACGGGCGGCTGGTGCAGCAGGATGGCTCGGTCTATGAGGGGCAGTTTCGCGCGGGCCTGCCTGATGGCATGGGCACGGTCACCTATGCCGATGGCGCGACATATGAGGGGGAATGGGCCGAGGGGCAGTTCCACGGGCAGGGGCGCGCGGTCTTTGCCGATGGTTCGGTCTATGAGGGCGGTTTCGTGCGTGGCCTGTCCGAGGGCACCGGCGTCATGACCTTCGCCGATGGGCGCGTCTATGAGGGCGAATTTCTGGGCGGCGAGATGCATGGGCAGGGGGTGATGACCTTCCCTGATGGCTCGGTCTATCGCGGCGAATTCGCCGAAGGCACACGCGACGGGACAGGGCGGATCGAGCTGGCGGACGGGTTCGTCTATGAAGGCGACTGGTCGGGCGGGCAGATTTCGGGTGAAGGGATTGCGACCTATGCGACCGGCGATGTCTATGAGGGGGAATTCCACGACGGGCAACGCCATGGGCGCGGGGTGTTGCGCTATGCCACAGGCGAAGTGCTGTCAGGCGATTGGGAGAATGGCCGCCTGACGGTGCGCGACGACGACTGATCCCGCGATGGCGAAGATGCGGCGCAAGGGCGATCTGCCGCAGAAGACCTGCATGCACTGTGGCCTGCCTTTCGCGTGGCGCAAGAAATGGGCGAAAGTCTGGGACGAGGTGCGCTATTGCTCGGACCGTTGCAGGCGCGCCGCGAAGGCAGGGAGCAAGGCGCAAGTGTAGGCGGGGCTATGGCCGCTCAGGTCTGATGCAACATCGCCCATTTCGGCCGGGCGTCGGGTCTTTTGACGCATGCGCCGCATCTGGTGCATGGGGCCCGGCCACGCTGACAGGATATGGTGCGGGCCGCGTGACCGGGCCGAAGCACGGCCAGTTTCCGGGCCGGGACGTCATGGCGGCGTCGCCACGCGCAGTTGGCGCGATTGCGCGCCGCGCTGATCGACCCGCGCGCGCCGACTGTCCGATTGCCGGCACAAACCGCGCGACAGTAGGCAAAATCCCGCATCCCGACCTGTCGCAATGGCGCAAAGACGGCAGCGCCGCTGCCTTGATCGTGTTCGTTGCGTCACATGCTCGGACCAGAACCGCCGCCCCATCCGAGCTTGCGCGCACCGAAAACGGCGTCATCCTGTTGTCAACAGACGCGATGGTGTCGTAAGGATCGGTCAGGAAATCAGGAGTGAAAATGCGGTCGCATCTTGCAATTTGTCTTACAGTCCTCGTCGCCACGGGATGCGCGGTCGGATCTGGGGCCGTGGTCACGGGCGCTGGTCCCGACGATCTGCTGAAACTGCGCGAGGGGCCCGGGCTTCATCACAACATCATCGTCGGCCTGCCGGATGGGACGCATCTCACGCGCAGAAACTGCGTGACCACGGATGGCAGGGTCTGGTGCCGGGTGTCGCTGACCGACAGACCCGGTGTCTCGGGTTATGTTGCCGCGGATTATCTGGCGCATCGCTGAGGCCGCGTCGAAGGCGGGCTGAGCACAGCGCCGGGCGGTCAAAACCCGAAAACGAGCATGGGCCCCTTGTCAGCTGCGGGACATGCTGGCCTGCATGATCTGGCAGCGGCCCGGATCGCGATAACAGGCGCGCCTGTCCACGGGGCTGGCGCGCTGAGGCGCAGAGCCCGGCAATCGCATTGCTTGCGCTGTCCGCGTTGCGCCAGAAGCGGCGCAGAGACGGGGTCGCAATGCAGTCAGCCTGAAATCACATTCCTGCATCAAGCAAATCTTAACTTCCAGGCGGCATGAAGGGCGCGCTGCTGCATGTAGGAACCGAACTTGCTGATCGCTGTGGTCGAAGACAATGAAGTGATCCTCAGCGTGCTTCTGTCCGCGCTTGAGGTCATTGACGGCTGCACTGTGCATGGGTTTGACAGCATCGGGGCGGCCTTGGCCGGATCCGAGGGTCATATTTTTGATCTGATGATCCTTGACTACCGGCTGCCGGATGGCAACGGGATCGACACGATCCGCAGGCTGCGCGCGCAAGATCGCTATCGCCATGTGCCCCTGGTCATGCTGACGGGCGATAATGATGTCGCAGTGCGGCTGGACGCGATCCGCGCAGGGGCCACTGATTTTCTGACCAAGCCAGTGAATATCGAGGAATTGCGCCTGCGTGTCGGCAATCTGCTCGCCATGCGTCGCGCCCAGCGCGACGCGGCCGAACGTGAAGCGCTGCTTGATGCCGTGATCGAAGCCTCCTCGGCCAGTATTGCGATTGGCGACGCCACGCAGCCTGAAACGCCGCTGATCTATGTCAACGCGGCGTTCGAGCGCCTGTCGGGATACAGCCGGAAGGACGTGCTGGACCAGAATTGCCGCTTTCTCAATGCCGAGCCCCATGGCGCGCAGGTCCGCGATGACCTGCGACGCACGGTTGCAGGTCGGCTTGCCGGTCAGTTTCGACTGCGCAACCGTCGGCGCGATGGCGAAGCGTTCTGGAACCAGCTGGACCTGCGCCCTGTGCCGGGACCAGGTGCAGATGCGCGCTATATCGTCGCCACGCAATTTGACATCTCGAGCGAGGTCGAGGCGCGCGCTTCGCGCGACCGTATCGACGCGCGACTGTCTGATATTGCGCAGCTCAGCGCGGCCTGGTTTTTCGAACTCGATCGTGAGCTGCGGCTTGTCTATGTCTCGCGTGCCGTGAGCGACGCCCTCGCGACCGCGCCCGAAGAGCTTTACGGCCTGACATTTGACCAGCTCGGCGACCGGATTGTCATCGACGAAGGTGATGGCCCGGCGTCGCTGCATGAACGGTTGCTGCCGCGCAAGGGGCTGAGCAATCTGCCCGTCAGGGTTACGCTGCCCGATCAGCATCGGTTGTGGGTCCAGACCAGTGTCATCCCGTTCCACACCGATGCCGGGGCATTCGAGGGCTTTCGCGGCTTTGGCAGCGATGTCAGCGAGATTGTCGCCGCGCGCGATGCAGCCCGGCAGGCGGAACGCGCGAAATCGGCGTTTCTCGCGATGATGAGCCATGAGCTTCAGACGCCAATGACCGCGATCCTCGGACTGGCCGAGTTGCTGGAGAGCGTTGAAAACCCGGCTGAACGACGCGGGCATCTCGCCACAATCCGTGACGCGGCGGCCCGTTTGAGCTCGGTTTTCAGCGATGTTCTGGATCAGGTGCAGATTGAAAGCGGGCAATTGACGCTCGCGCAATCCCCGTTTTCGATGGTCGCGCTCTGCGAAGAGGTTTGCGGGCTTTTCAGCGCGGCGGCACAGGCCAAATCGCTGGCGCTCACGCTTTCAGTGACCGGTGAGGGCGGCGCGAACCGCATCGGGGATCGGGCGCGCGTGCTGCAAGTGCTCAAGAACCTTGTCGGCAATGCGATAAAGTTCACCGATGCAGGCAGTGTCGAGATACGTCTGGACCTGACGACACCGGCGGCGCTGCAGGTCGAAGTCGCCGATACCGGGATCGGTCTGGCGGATTCGGAGCGTATTTTTGCGGCCTTTGTGCAGCTCGATGACGGCATCGCCAGACGGAGCGAGGGCAGTGGGCTGGGGCTGAGCATCACACGCGGGCTGATTGCCGCGATGCAAGGCGAGATTACCGTCAGCTCACGCATCGGCGCGGGCACGACCTTGCGTTTTTCGCTGCCGCTGCCGGCTTGCGATGCGGCGCCGCCTGCCGCGCGGCCGAAACAGATCAGCCTGCAGCGCCGTCACATCCTGGTGGCCGATGACAATCACGCCAATCGAAAGATCATGGCGATGATCCTGCAGCGGCTTGGTGCGACCGTCACTGTCTGCAAGGACGGGGCCGAGGCGCTGGAGATCTGGGCGCCGCATCGCTTCGATGCGCTTTTGCTCGATATCAACATGCCGCGCCTCGCAGGGACGGATGTCATGCGCGAAATCCGGCGCCGCGAAGCTGCGGGCGATCTGCCGCGCGTCTTTGCCTGCGCGGTCAGTGCGAATGCCCGGCCCGAGCAGGTGGCAGGCTATCTCGATGCGGGCTTCGACGACTGCATCGCCAAGCCCATCGGGCGCGAAAACATCGCAGCCATGCTGTCATGGCTGGATACGTCTTCCCCGTCAGAGGCATCGCTGCGCGACGCGCAGGCCAGCTGATCGCGGGGTAACCTTTGGACATGAAACAAGAAAAACAGAAGGAAACCAAGACCATGACACGCCTGAAATCGCTCGCGCTGAAGCTCACGGCATGGATGTTCGCCCTGGCCCTCTCAGCGCCGCTTGTGGCAGCTGAAACCCTGTCCTCGCCTGCCGGAGCGCCCGTTCTAGAAATCAGCGGGGCCATCACGCACACCAATGATGGCGCGCTTGCCCGTTTCGACATGGACATGCTCGATGCGCTGCCACAGCGCGAAACTGTCACAGCCACCCCGTGGCATGAGGGCGTCCAGTCCTTCACCGGGCCACAAATCGCCGATCTGCTGGACCTTGTCGGTGCCGAAGGCAAAACGCTGCGGGTGGTCGCGATCAATGATTACGCAATCGAAATTCCCGTCGCTGACATGCATGAAAACCCTGTTATTCTGGCATCGCGCCAGAATGATGCGCCCATGTCCGTGCGCGACAAGGGGCCGCTTTTTGTCATTTATCCCTTTGACGAGAACCCGGATCTGTTCAACGAGCTCTATTTCTCCCGGTCGGTCTGGCAAGTGAAAGCGATTGAGGTGCATCCGTGATCAGCCGACGGGGCGCTGCGTTTTCCACACGACGGATGACGCAGGGCCTCGTCCTGCTCGGCGGCATCGCGCTGGCCTTCATGACCGCCTGGGTGGTGCTGTTTGCGAAGCTGCTGGAAGCGGATCGCGCGATGGATACGCGTGTGCGCGAAGATGCCATGTGGGCCGTGTTTCAGGCCGACCGGCATGCGCATACATTGCTGCATCTGTCGGAACTGGCGATCCGCACGCAAGACACGGCGCTGCACGATGATCTGGTCCGCGCCTATGATATTCTCTACAGTCGGGCAACGCTGCTTGAAGGCGGGGCTTTCGTGATCGATTTGCGGGGCACCAACGAGCTTGGAGAACTTGCCCGCAGCACCGCACGCCTGGTCCATGACCTTGCCGACCAGATCGATGCGCTGACCCCTGGGGGAGAGGAGTATTTCAGCGCGCTGCGCAGCCTTCATCCCACGTTCGAGCATATCCGCGCGCGCAATGCCGACCTGGTCCTGAAGACAAACCATGCCATGAACCTGCTGCGCGTCGAAGAGCGTGCCGAACGTCGATATATCGCCGATCGCCTCGGGGCGAGCGGTGGCCTGCTTGTGCTGGCGTTTCTGGGCATCGGCGCGATCCTGGCGTTGCAAGTGATGCATCTGCGTCGCGCGCATCGGCGGATGGCGCATCTGCAGGAACGCAGTCGCCGACAGGCGATGCGGGCGCGGGCGGCCAGCCAGGCGAAATCCACCTTCCTCGCCACGATGAGCCATGAGATCCGCACCCCCCTGAACGGCATTATCGCAACGACCGAATTGCTTGGCATGAGCGAGATGCGCCCCGATCAGGCGCGCCGCGTGACGACCATCCGCGATTCCGGGCAGCTTCTGCTCGATGTGATCAATGATGTGCTCGATTTGTCGAAGCTGGACTCGGTGGGGCTCGAATTCACGACGGAAGCTGTCAGCCTTCCCGGCATTGCGGATCTGATCCGCTCGGCTTTTGAAACCCGCGCTGAGGCGACCGGGATCGTCCTCGATGTCAGCCTGCCACCGTTTGACGTCGAAACCGATCCGAAGCGCCTGCGCCAGGTCATCGTCAATCTGGTGGGCAATGCGCTGAAATTCACCCGCGCCGGGCAGGTGACGCTCTCGGGGCGCTTGCTTGGACCGGATCTGATGCGGATCGAAGTGACCGATACTGGCATCGGCATCGCTGAGGAGGATCAGAAACTGATCTTCGAAGAGTTTCGCCAGATCGACGGCTCCTATGCGCGCCAGTTTGGCGGAACAGGGCTAGGGCTTGCGATTTCGCGCCGGATCGTCAAGGCGCTTGGGGGGGAGGTCGGGGTCGAAAGCACTGTCGGCATCGGCAGCACATTCTGGTTCGAGCTGCCGGTTCGCATCCTCGGCCCGGCCAGCGCAGAGCCTGTGCCCATCAGCGCGGCGATCAGCGTAACCGAAGCGCCCGGCCCGGAGACTGCAGCGCTGCGCGTTCTGGTGGTGGAAGACAATGCGATCAACCGCGAAATCCTGGTTGATTTGCTGGAACATCTGGGCCATCGCGCATGCGTGGCCACCAATGGTCTTGAAGCGGTCGCGCGGGTTGACGAAGGCGGTCTGGATGTCATTCTGATGGACATGCAGATGCCTGTCATGTCGGGCACGGATGCCGCGCGCGAAATCCGGGCGCAGGGCTACACCCTGCCCATCATTGCGGTGACCGCCAACGCGTCGGCAGAGGATCGCAAGATGTGCGCAGAGGCAGGGATGAATGATTTCCTGTCCAAGCCGATTGCGATGGATCGTCTTGTGGACGTCCTGCGCGCGATCGCGCCCCGAGATGCGGCCGTTGTTACCGACCATCCGCGAGGCTCGGCTTGCGCCCCTGACACGATGGCAGGTCGCGCGCAGAGGGCAGAGTGCGGCGCTGGCAGTGTCAGCCAGCAATTCCGTGACCTTTCGGCCACGCTTGGACATGCCAGGGTCAGCGGGCTGCTGCAACGGTTCGAGGCGTCTTTGTCAGAGAGCCGCCGAAAACTGTGCGATGCTCTTGCCAGCGCAGACACCGCCGCGCTCGATACGGAACTGCACACGCTGAAAGGGGCCGCGCTGACCCTGGGCCTCGAAGCCTCCGGGCGGCGCGCGGAGAGCTTGCGCGCGCAGAGTGTTTCAGTGGAAGCCGTCCAGATGATGCTGGATCACATGCGTGACGAGCTGACGGCAGCGCGCGCCCATCTGGCCTGTGAGGTGGCCTGCCAAACGCTTGCAGGGTAGGCGCCGGGGGTGGCAGATGCGCAGCGTGACCGGCGCGCCGCCGGATGCGCCCAACCCGCTCCGGGGCAGCCCAGTGGCAAAAGTCGCGGCGCGGTCCTTCACCCGCGCTAGCCGTTGCCGCCAGCAAACCGCCCCGCATCTTCGGCGGCGCGGCGCAGGGCGCGGGATTTGTTGACGGTTTCGAGATATTCCGCGTCCGGGTCGCTGTCATAGACGACGCCGCCGCCCGCCTGAATATAGAGCTGTTCGTCCTTGAGCACCGCCGTGCGCAGGCAGATGCACATGTCCATCTCGCCATTGGCCGCGAAATAGCCCGCGCCGCCGCCATAAACGCCGCGCTTCTCGGGTTCCAGCTCGTCGATGATCTCCATCGCGCGGACCTTGGGCGC
>SKIM01000121.1 GCA_007116445.1 Natronohydrobacter sp. | reverse complement strand
GGCGTATCTGCCTGATCCGAGGCCAGAATATTGTAGGAGGCATCGGCAAACTCGACTGGAGTGGGGCGTTCACGATGATGATCCTTCAGTCGCCGCTTATAGCGCCGCAATTGTTTGTCGAGTTTTTCGCGACAAGCTTCGAAGGCGGCGTAGATTTCGCCTGCCTGCGCGCGCGCTGCAGCTGTCATCCCCGTGGACAGGTGCAGTGTTGCTTCGCAAACCAGCGTATGCGCATCGCGAGAGAAGATCACCACCGCCTCTGTGGGGCGCTGCTGATACTTTTCGACAAGCTCCCCGAATTCGGCTTTGACATGGGTCTGCAAAGCTTCACCAATGTCGATCTGTTTCCCGCTTATCTGGTAGCGCATGAGACTCTCCTCGCTGTGGGTGATGCGCAACAAGCTTTTGCGCATCGGAATTCCAGTCTTACAACTTTCCTCTATTTTTCGGTTAATTACCAACCAAGCTTCATGCAGTCAGACCGAAAAGTGAGGCGGTGTTTTGTTACATTTGGCACCGGATTGGGCGGCGGTGTCAATCATTTCCGTGCGCAGAATGCTCTTGGATCTTCTCGTGCTCAATCAAGCCTGAAATCCGCGCCGAGATAGACGCGCCGGACTTCGGGATTGGCCACCACCTCTTGTGGTCGCCCCTGCATCAACACCCCGCCGTCATGCAGAATATAGGCTCGGTCCACGATGGACAGCGTTTCGCGGACGTTATGGTCAGTAATCAGCACGCCCAGACCGCGCGTCTTCAGATCGGCTACCAGTGCGCGAATCTCGCCAACTGCGATAGGGTCCACACCGGCAAAAGGCTCGTCGAGCAGCACATAGCGCGGATTGGCGGCAAGTGCGCGGGCAATTTCAACCCTGCGCCGCTCTCCGCCTGACAGCGCCAGCGCGGGCGAATCCCGCAGATGTTCAATGGAAAATTCCTGCAACAGGGTGCGTAATCTGATCTGGCGTTGGGCGCGATCGCGCTCGACCAGTTCCAGCACGGCCAGGATGTTCTGCGCGACACTCAACCCGCGAAAGATCGACATTTCCTGCGGCAGATAGCCCAGCCCAAGACGTGCGCGCCGATAGAGTGGCAAGCCCGTCGCCGCAGTGCCGTCGATGCGCACTGCTCCACCTTCAGGCCGCACGATCCCCGCGATACAGTAGAAACATGTCGTCTTGCCACAACCATTCGGTCCGAGCAGCGCCACAACCTCACCGGGATGCAAGTTCAGCGAGACATCACGCAGGATGACGCGCTTGCCGTAGCGCTTCTGAAGTGCCGTGACCTCGAGGGCCTGCGCAGACTGAGCTGTCATTCGTGTCATTCCGCGTCAGGGCGTTGTCTGGATGATCGTGCGCACATTGCCATCCATCTGGCCCTGGCCCGTACGGATATTCACGTTGAGCCGGTCGCCCGAAAGCACATTCGCGCCTTGCGTCAGGATCACGCCACCGCGCATCGCGACAGTCCCGGCAATGACCTCATAAACGGCGTTCTGGGCTTCTGCGGCTTCACTCGCCGTGACCAGAGTCACGCCCCCCGAAGCTTCCAGCCGCTCGATGCGGTTTCCATCCCCTGGCAGATAGATGATGCGGATCTCTGGCGCTGCAATACGCATATCACCTTGGCCCAGAACCGCATTGCCGGAAAACACGGTCTCGCCAGTGCTGGTATCGACGCGCAACTGGTCGGCACGCATTTCGACCGGCAATCCGCGCACTGCGTCCAGGCCAGAAAAGGTCAGGCCTGTTCCCTGCGCAGTCAGGGTCTGCGCGCTGCCCTGAGAGATCAGCAGCACGACTGCCAGAAAACCCATTCTGTAATCCAGCGATCGCACCGCCACGCTCCTTCACTCTTCTGGCAGATATATCAGCCTGACATTGCCACTGAAGGCAAGCAGATATCCGCCGGTGGCGTCCTGTGGCACAGTGATGCTGAGCGTCTCCGCGCTGATTTCGCCAGGCGGTCCGATGGCGCGAACCCCGCCATCGCCGCTCACCCGTGTTTCACTCAGCGACGCTGTCAGCCGTGGCAGGTGCGCGTGAAATCCATCCGAGCTGTGGAGTTGCACATCCCCGGTCAGTGCGACCTGATCCTCGCTCCGGTCCAGCGTGCCGGTGGTGGAAGAGAATGTCACTTCACGGTTTGACACGAAACTGAGTTTGCCGGATGGTGCATCAAGGCGCAGATGGACAGGCTCATCCTGCGGCTGCGCACCAGGAGCGGATATCGCAGCGGCCTCTATGACCAGTGCCGTCATATCCTGCGTGACCCCGGCCACGCGCGCTGTGCCGATACGAGGTTCACGCGTGAGAGCCGAGAGATCGATTTCGGATAACGCGACAGCGCGATCGGGGTCAATGCTGCGCGAAACGAGGAAAATTGTTGAAAGGAGCACCAAAGCAGACAGCGGCAGCGCAAGGCGCAGTATTTGTGACAGCATCAGGCGCCATGGCGCCGGGGGCGCTGGTCGCATCGGGGCGGCCGCCATCAATGCGAGAAGATATCGGTATCGGGCCAGCCCATCAGGTCCAGCTCCGCACGCGTGGGAAGGAAATCGAAACAGCGCTGCGCGATCTCACAGCGACCTTCGCGCACGAGCATTTCGTCCAGAGCCGCGCGCAGCCTGTGCAGGTACAGCACATCTGAAGCCGCGTAGCTCTGCTGCGCCTCGCTGAGTTGCGCAGCCCCCCAATCCGAACTCTGCTGCTGCTTTGATATATCCACGCCCAGCAATTCCGACAGCAGGTATTTCAACCCGTGCCGGTCTGTATAGGTGCGCACCAGCTTCGAGGCGATCTTGGTGCAATAGACAGGGGCGGCCGTGACGCCAAAACTATGGCGCATCAAGGCGATGTCGAAGCGACCGTAGTGAAAGAGTTTCAGCACAGCCGGGTCAGCGAGCAGCCGCGTCAGGTTCGGCGCCGGGCGCATGTGACGCGCGACCTGCACCAGATGCGCTGTGCCATCGCCGCTGGAAAGCTGCACCACACAAAGTCGGTCGCGATGCGGGTGCAGGCCCATGGCCTCGCAATCGATGGCGACAACGTCGCCAAGATCCAGGTCATCGGGCAAATCATCCGCATGCAGGGTTATGGTCATCTTCGCCTCACTGTCAGTCATCCAACTTCGGCTAGGCGGGATGGACGAGAAAATCAACCCTGTTGGAGGGTGAGACTGACGCAAGGTCATCCAAGCTGCGCGAGGGTTTTCACTTCGGACAATGCCGACATTTGGGTACCATCTGTTGATGTATCAGCAATTCCGCCCCCGCAATGATTACAGCCCCGACGAGCGCCGGATGGATGCAATGGTGCATTATGTCGGGATTGTCAGTGTCGGACTGGCGGTTCCGCTGCTGATCGGTGCAGCGATAATGCGCAGCGTTCTTGAAGGGTCGGGCAATCTCATCGTCGCAACCAGCATCTATGGCGCGAGCTTCATGGCGATGATCGGGGCATCGGCGCTGTTCAACCTGAAATGGCGGCCTGCTCTGGACTGGTTGTTTCAACGATTTGACCACGCGGCAATCTATATCAAGATTGCGGGAACCTACACGCCTTTTACCCTGATAACCGGGCAGGGGTTGTGGCTGCTTGCAGGTTTATGGGGCGCAGCCCTGCTGGGCGTTTTGCTCAAGCTCATCTCACCACAGCGTTTCCGGGCGCTGGCGATCGCGCTTTATCTGGCGATGGGCTGGGTCGGGGTGGTGATCCTGCCGGATCTGGCAGAGGTGCTGCCGTCTGCCACAGTGATTCTGATGCTGGCTGGCGGACTGGTCTACACCTCGGGCGTCGCCTTTTATCTCTGGTCCGGGCTGCGCTACCACTTCGCAATCTGGCACATCTTCGTGCTCGTGGCGTCCTATCTATTTTACGCCGCTGTCATGGTGCTGCTCCTGGCGTGATAAGGGCCAGCGCCCGCGCGCATGCAGCACCTCACGCAGCAATCCGGGCCGGTCCGTGATGATCCCGTCCACGCCCAGATCGAGCAGCCGCTCCATCTCCCGCCGCTCATTCACTGTCCAGACCTGCACCTTGACCCTGGCCTGCCGTGCCGCGCGCAGAAAACGCCGGGTGACGACCGGGATCCCTTTCCAGGCTGCAGGGATCTGAACGACCTGAAACGGCGCCAGCGATACCGGCGCCCCCCAGCCCCGCGCCCAGAGCCGCGCGACCTGCCCATGCGCCGGCGACCACAGCAGATCCGCGCCCAGGCGCGCGCGGGCCTGCGCAGTCCGCATCGGCGCAAAACCGCCCAGACAGACACGATCCAGAACCCGCATCCGTTCCAGGAGGGCACATAGCGGCGCCACAACAGCATCAGATTTCAGTTCAATGATCACATGGAGCGCAGGGTGGGTTTCCAGCAGTTCCGAGAGCAGGGGGATCTCGGCCCCAGCGCGCGTTCGCACATTGCGCAGCTCGGCGAGGTCGAGCTTGGCAATGCAGCGCGGATCATCACAGATGCGGCTCAGATCCGCATCGTGATGAATGACCACGGCCCCGTCACGGGTCGCGTGGACATCAAGTTCGACATGACTGTAGCCGAGGGAAACCGCATGCGTGAATGCGTCCATGGTGTTTTCTTCGGCCTCAAGGCCGCCACCTCGATGCGC
This sequence comes from Natronohydrobacter sp., assembly GCA_007116445.1. Lineage (GTDB taxonomy): Bacteria > Pseudomonadota > Alphaproteobacteria > Rhodobacterales > Rhodobacteraceae > Roseinatronobacter. The sequence continues at coordinate 3,309 of SKIM01000121.1, read as the reverse complement.
AATGGCAACAGCTCCGGGATGGGCAAGAGAAGAATGCGCGGGATACTCGATCATGCGCCCTTGTGGCGTAGGAGAAAACAAGTGTCGAGGCCAATTAACCATGATCTGGGTCAAAGTGCCGGGCCTGATCCCGCGTTACGCTCCCTACAACCAGGAGGTGACAGATGCGCCAAGACCAGAACCGGAGTGACACCCCGACCATCCAGAAAGCCCGAAAAGAATGTGCGATCCACGCCCTTGCGATACGGTCGCTCAAGACGGTGAAACGCGCACATACCCCGCAATGGGACTTCGTGATCGCTCCGCTGGTCCCGGATTCGGCCGAGCATGTGGAACTCGCCGAGTAAGCACCGCGCCTGCTGTTGAGCGACCAAATTCGCGGCGTGTAACGCTTGCATTCCGCGGCGCGCAGACCACATCTGCGCTGGCATGGAACAGATGTCTCGCGATCTCGATCAGCCCCCCGAAATGGCCCTGCGATGGTATGAAGCAGGGCAGGGCGCAGTGCTTGCGACTGTTGTTTCCACATGGGGCTCGGCGCCCTGCGCAGTGGGCAGCCAGATGGCAATTTCCCGCGCGGGTCATATGGTGGGCTCGGTTTCGGGCGGCTGTGTCGAGGTTGCCGTCGTCACAGCTGCCCAGGATGCGCTCGCTGACGGTCAGCCGCGCCTTTTGCATTTTGGCGTGGCGGATGAAACAGCCTTCTCGGTCGGCTTGGCCTGCGGCGGCAGGATCGAGATACTGGTCGAACCTGTCGGCACATCAGCGCCTGCGATCAACCCGGCGCTGATGCATGCGCTAGTGGCAGCGCGGGCCGCACGACGCCCGGTCGCCTGTCTGACGGATCTCGCGACATGGGAGCGCCGGCTCTGCGATCCGATCGCGGAGTCATTGGGCGAGGTCAGGGCATCTGGCCGCGATTCACAGGGACGGATGCTCACGCTCCATACGCCGCCGCTCCGATTGTTTGTCATCGGTGCCGTGCATATCGCACAGGCGCTGGTCCCGATGGCACGAAGCGCAGGCTACGCGCCCATCATCATCGATCCGCGTCCCGCCTTTTGCAGCACATCACGTTTCTCCGATGTCGAACTTGTCGACGACTGGCCCGATGCTGCATTGGCCCGCCTGGGACTCGATGCCTCAAGTGCTGTTGTAACCTTGTCTCATGATTCCAAGATCGACGATCCGGCCATAATCGCGGCGCTGCAATCGGAGGTGTTCTATCTCGGCTGCCTTGGATCGCAACGCACGCATGCGAAGCGGTTGGACCGCTTGCGCGGTCAAGGGTTTTCGCCAGCGCAATGCGCGCGCATCCACGGCCCGGTCGGGCTGCCCATCGGGGCGCGTGGCCCCGCCGAGATCGCGGTCGCGATCCTTGCGCAGATCATCGCGCAGCGGCGGACAGGGCAGGCGGGCTGAGCGACATGCTGTGCGTCTTTGCAGATGAGCTGCGCGGGTGCAATACCACGTTTGCAGCTTAACATTCGCGTGGTCATGCTCCACTGTGGCGCAAACATGTTATAATCGGAGGATTCATGAGCATTGACCTGCATTACTGGCCCACACCAAACGGCTGGAAAATCTCGATTGCGCTTGAGGAAATGGCGCTGCCCTACAAGGTGCATTACGTCGATATCGGCGCGGGCGACCAGTTCAAACCTGAATTTCTGCAGATCGCGCCCAACAATCGGATGCCCGCAATTGTCGATCCCGAAGGGCCGGATGGAGCACCGATCTCGATCTTCGAATCCGGCGCGATCCTGCAATATCTGGCCCGCAAGACCGGACAGTTCTACGGCGCGACCGAGCGCGACCGGGTTGCTGTGGATCAGTGGCTGATGTGGCAAATGGGGGGCGTCGGGCCCATGGCGGGGCAGGCGCATCACTTCCTGAAATATGCCCCCGCGATGGATCCGCCGCAGGATCTGCCCTATGCCAAGGACCGCTACCGCAATGAGGTTGCGCGGCTTTATGGCGTGCTGGACCGGCAACTTGCGCAGTCGGACTACGTTGCGGGCGCTGCCTATTCGATCGCAGATATAGCGATCTGGCCCTGGGCGTCACTATGGGAAGGCCAGGCGCAGACATTGGACGACAAGCCCCATCTCGCGCGGTGGCTCGATAAGGTAGGCGCGCGCGATGCCGTCAGGAAAGGGCGCGCGCTCGGCGAAGAAAACCGCAAGGAGGTTCAGGACGACCGCAAGGCGCAGGCAGTCCTGTTCGGAAAACGCCCCGACTGACAGGATTTGCGGGATGACTTGTCAGTTCATCCCGCAGCCTGAGAGGCAGAGCACGCGCCCAGCCCCGTCAGGCACCGCGCCGCAGCCGTTCGAGCAGGTCCAGCGAAGGCTGCCCCGTCACAGGCAGCCCGCGCGCTTGCTGGTAGGCACGGATTGCCGCTTCGGAATTCGGCCCGATGACACCATCAGCGCCTTGGGTGTCAAACCCGGCGCGCGTCAGACGCTCCTGAATTTCACGCCGGTCGCCCAACCGCAACCCGTTGCGATCGGGCTGGAAATTGCCACGGATCGGCCCGAGCCCGGCGATCCTGTCGGCCAGGTGGCCGATGCCGATGCCGTAAAATTCCGAATTGTTATAGCGCAGGATCACGCGGAAATTGTTGAAGACCAGAAAGGCCGGGCCGCGCGGTCCATCTGGCAGGATCAGCGAGGCCGCGCCATGATCCTGCACATTGCGCCCGTCCATGTCGCGCAACCCGAGCCCAGTCCATTCCGCCACGCTGCGCGTGCTGCCACGCCCGGCAAGCCCAGTGCTGAACCCGTCGGGCAGGCGCACTTCCACGCCCCAGGGCTGGCCGCGCCGCCAACCCATGCGCGACAGGTAATTCGCAGCCGAGGCAAGCGCGTCGCTGGGATCATCCGACCAGATATCGCGCCGTCCGTCACCGGTGAAATCGACCGCATATTCCTGAAAAGTCGTGGGGATGAATTGTGTATGCCCCATAGCCCCCGCCCAGGAACCGCGCAGATTGCGGACATTTGTATCGCCGCGCTGCAGAATGCGCAGGGCTGCCAGCAGTTGACTTTCGAAAAACGCGCCGCGTCGGCCTTCAAAAGCCAGCGTCGCCGTGGCCGAAATGACCGGAATATCACCGCGCTCGCGCCCGTAGCGCGACTCCAGGCCCCAGATGGCAGTCACGACCTCAGGCTCGACGCCGAAACGCGCCTCGATGGCGCGCAGGGTGTTGCCATATTGGGCTAGCGCGCGCCGCCCTGCCGCGAGGCGTTCGGGCGAGACGGCGATGCCCAAATAATCCTCCAGCGTGCGGGTGAATTCGGCCTGACG
>SKIM01000199.1 GCA_007116445.1 Natronohydrobacter sp. | reverse complement strand
GCATAGGCGGCCTGTCCATGTTCGGGCGCCAGCGTGTAGAGCTGATCGGATTTGCGCGCGAACCTATCGCCCGCGCGGACTTCGACCACGCGCTGGCCTGCCGCGCGCAAGGCAGCAATGACCGGCGCGGCGCAGCCTGTGTCATCTGCGAAAATCAGCCATGTCTCGGCCAGCTGATCCAGATCGCGGGTGACATCGATATCGCAATCGGCATAGGCGGGTTTCCAATAGGTCAGGCTGGCCCAGTCGCGCAGATCGTCCAGCCGTTCCAGCCCCGGCGCGGGCGCAGTGGCGGCAGCCGTGCCGGGGTCGATGAAATAGCGCGCGCGCTGGAACGGATAGCTGGGCAGGCGCACGCGATTGCGCCGCGCATCGCCCCAGATCTGCGCCCAGTCGAATGTCCCGCCCAGCGCCCAGATGCGCCCCAGAACGCCCAGATGATAGAGGTCATCGGCGATGTCTTCGTCGCGGTGGCGCAGCGCGCAGAGCACTTGCTGGCTGGCCACCCCGGCGCGCATCTGCGCCAGTGAGCTGAGCGCGCGGCCCGGTCCCATTTCGATATAGATGCGATTGGGGGCCGCGCTGAGCGTTTCCATGCAGGCAGAAAAGCGCACGGTCTGGCGCAGATGCTGCACCCAGTAGTCGGGGTCGGTCGCCTGCGCGGCGGTCAGCGGCTGGCCGGTCGTGTTCGAGATCACTGGCAGCTGCGGTGGGTGCAGGCTCAGCCCTGCCAGATAGGCGCGGAATTCGGGCAGGATCGGCTCCAGCATCCGGCTATGGGCGGCGATATCGATGGCGATGCGCTGCGGCTCGATCCCGTCGGCACGCAAGCGCGCATCGAGCGCGGCCAGCGCCGCTTCAGGCCCGGAAATCACCGTCAGCTCGGGCGCGTTGATCGCGGCCAGATCCAGCTCTGGGCTTAGATAGCGGGCCAGCGCGTCGGGCGAGAGCGGCACGGAGAGCATGCCGCCCGCAGGCACTGTGTCAAAGAGCTTGCCGCGCAGATGCACAAGGCCGATGCAATCCTCGAAGGACATGACGCCCGCCAGACAGGCCGCGACATTCTCGCCCATGGAATGGCCGACCAGAAGCGACGGGGTCACGCCCCAGCCGATGAACATCTGCGCCAGCGCATATTCGGTGATCATGATCAGCGGCAGTTGCACCGAGGGCCGTGTGAGTGTGGCATTGGCCGCGTCCTCGGCGCCCGCATCCGGCAGCCAGAGCGCGCGCAGGTCGTGGTCATGGCGCGGCTGCAACCAGTCGAGGCCGCGGTCCATCCATTCGGCAAAGACCGGTTCGGTCTGATAGAGTTCGCGCGCCATGCCCGCATATTGCGCGCCGCCGCCGGGGAACATGAAGACCATCTGCGGCGCGTCGAGCGCGTGATGGGTGAAGACCCGGCGGGGCCGGTCCTCGTCAAGCAGATCGGCGGCCTCGGCATGGGTTTCGGCGACAAGCACGCGGCGATGCTCGAAAGCCGTGCGGCCCTGCGCCAGTGTGAAGGCCACATCGGCCAGCGGCTGGTCGGGATGGGCGCGCAGATGGGCGGCGAGATTGCGCGCGGCGTCCTTCAGCGTGGCTTTTGAGCGCGCCGAGAGCGTCAGGATCTGGAACGGCCAGTCGCTGGGCTGGGACGGGGGCCGTGCGGGCGCTTCTTCGAGCACGACATGCGCGTTTGTGCCGCCCACGCCCAGCGAATTGACGCCTGCGCGCAGGGGGCCGCGCGCCTGCCACGGGGTCAGGCGGTCATTGACGACAAAGGGGCTTGCGTCGAAATCAATGGCCGGGTTCGGGGCCTCATAGCCAAGGCTTGGTGGCAATTCGCGGTGCTGCAGGGCGCAGGCCGCCTTGATCAGCGAGGCGACGCCCGCCGCCGTGTCCAGATGGCCGATATTGGTCTTGACCGAGCCGATCCGGCAGAAGCCGCGCTTGTCGGTGCCGAAGCCTTCGGTCAGGGCCGCGACCTCGATCGGATCGCCGAGATAGGTGCCGGTGCCGTGACATTCGACGTAAGAGATGCTCTCGGCGTCGATGCCTGCGACCTGATGCGCTTCGGCAATCGCGCGGGCCTGACCTTCGACCGAGGGGGCCAGATAGCCCGCTTTCTGCGCGCCGTCATTGTTGATCGCGCTGCCCTTGATCACGGCGATGATCTGATCGCCATCGGCCAGCGCGTCGCTGAGCCTGCGCAGCACCACTGCGCCCGCGCCCGAGCCGAAGACCGTGCCCTGCGCGCGATGGTCAAAGGCATGGCATTGCCCGTCGGGCGACAGGATTTCATTCTCGCGAAACAGATAGCCGCGTCCCTGGGGCAGTTCAATGGTCACGCCGCCTGCCAGCGCCATGTCACATTCGCCCGTCAGCAGCGCCTGCACCGCGTAATGCACGGCCACCAGCGAGGTGGAGCAGGCCGTCTGCACATTGACCGACGGGCCGCGCAGATCAAAGACATGGCTGACGCGCGTGGCGAGGAAATCCTTGTCATTGCCCGTATGGCGCAGCAGGAACAGACCCACATCCTCGACCAGATCGGGGTTCGAGCAGAGGTTGAAATAGAAATAACTGCCCATCCCGCAGCCTGCGAAGACACCGACCGTGCCGGGAAAGCCGCGCGGCGGGTGGCCGGCATGCTCGAAAGCTTCCCAGGCGACCTCAAGGAACTGGCGGTGTTGCGGATCGAGGATCGCGGCATCCTTGGGCGAGAAGCCGAAGGCGTCGGGGTCGAAATCGGCAAAACCGTCGAGCGGGGCGGCGAAGGGGACATAATTGGCCGCGCGCATCCGCGCGGCGCTTTCGCCTGCGGCCGCAAGCTCTTCGGGGGTGAGGCGGCGGATGCTGGAGCGCCCGGCGCGCAGATTGTCCCAGAACGCAGCCACGGACGGGGCGCCGGGCAGATGTGCGGCCATGCCGATGATGGCGATATCATTGTCATTGGTCATCCGATCACTCCTCTGCCGCTGCGCTTGCGCGGATCATCGAGCCGCGCGCTGGTCAGCAATCCGCCTCGCGCCAGCCCATCGGCCAGATGCGGGGTCCGGGCGCGCAGGCGGGCGCGGGCGTGTTCGGCATGGCCCAGAAGTGCGCCCGCCAGCAGCCAGGTCAGCGGAATCAGCGTGGCATTGGGCAAGAGATCGATGAGATTGGCCCCATGCAGCAGCGCACAGATGCCGAGCGCGCGCGGCAGCTCGGGTTTCGGGGCGCGCCGATAGATGTGGTAGAGCGCGAAGAGCGGCAGGCATAGCAGCCCGAATGTGCCCAGATAACCGATCCAGCCAAACTGCCCGATAACGATCACCCACATCCCGTCAGAGATGGTCACGATCTCGCCCGAGAGCGGATCGCGGATCAGATTGCGCCCCCAGCCGCCCCAACCCACCAGTGGCTTTTCCCAGGCATGGGCCAGCAGCAGATCTTCGTTGTCGAACCGGAATTCCAGCGATTGCGCGCGTTCGGGCCATCGCGTGTAGAGATAGTCGACCACGGCGCGCGTGGGCAGCAGGTCTGCGCCGCGCAACAGCGGATAGGTGATCGCGACCAGCGCCATGCCTGCCGCGACCCGCAACTGCGCGCGCACGGACGCAAAGAGCACCAGCGGCGCCAGCGCCAGCACGATCAACCGCGCGCCCATGCTTTTGCACAGCCACAGGATCACCAGCAGATAGAGCGCGATGGCCAGTTTCTGCAGGCGCTCGGGGGGCGGGGCCTCGCGCAGAAAAAAGAGCGCGCTGAGCGCTGCGGTCGCTGCGAAAAACGCCACCCACAGCCCGTGGGGCATGAAGACGATGGGACGGAAGCCGCCCTCGCGCATCATCTGTGCGAAATCATGCTGGAAGAAGCCGTAGATATTGGTGTGCAGCTGCGGGCTGAAGCGGACTTCATAGAGCATCGGCACCGAATAGATCAGCCCGGCGATGACCAGCGCGCGCAGGAATTCGCGCAGCGCGGCTTCCGAGGCGAGCAGCTGGCGCGCCATGATGAAGGGCAACAGCAGAATGATCGCGCGCACCAGTGCCGAAATGGAATCATAGACCCGCATTCCGGGCAAGGTGGTCACCTCTTCCAGCGCCAGTTGCATGCGACCAAGCTCGATCTGGCCGAAGATCAGCGGGTCGGTATTGGTGAAGACCGACGCCACTGGCGCGAGGATCAGCAGCGCAAGGCAAATGCGCGCGACGATGCCATCCGGCAGGGCCGCAAAGCGCAGCTTGACCACCATGGCCGCCACCAGAAAGGCTGTCAGATTGGGGATCGACACCTTGTCGAAGGCGGGGATCATCGGCAGGTTGAATTCGGTCAGCTCGGGCAGGAGCATGTAACCGCCGAGGATCGACCAGATGAAGGCGCGCTCGGGCGGCATCTTGCGAAACATCCACCAGATCACGAGTGGCCAGAGCAGCAGAACCGTATAGGCGATGACATTGGGCATGATCGGACGCGCCCTGCTCTAGCTCGGGGACAGGGCCAGGATTGCCAGCAGTGTCAGCACCACGGCCCCTGCGACGGCCCCCCATTGCAACCGCGCGCGGCGGCGCTGCGCGGGCAGAACCAGCCCTGGCAAGACCAGCACCGGACGCATTCCCAATTCGCGCTGGACCTGTGCGGTGCTGCGCAATGCCGGGCGGATCACTTCATAGGCAAACGCTGCGAGTGTTGCGATGACCCCGCCCGCGATCACGCCCAGAATCACGGTCTGGCGTTTGGAGCGCGAGATTGCGTATGCCGGGACGGCAGCCTCTTCGACGATTTCGAAAGTGGCGCTGCGCGAATCCGCTTCGAGCCGCAGCGCCGCTTCGGCGGCCGCGACCTGTCCGGCCACATCGCTGATCCGGTCCTGCAGCCGCGCTTCGCGTTCGCCAAACATGGCCAGCACGCGCTCGGCTTCGGCGACGCTCTGGAAGAACGGTTCGAATTCGGTCTGGCGCTGTTCCAGCCGGGCAAGTTCTGAGCGGCGCACGCTGAGCGCCTCGCGCAGCTGGATCTGCCGACGTGGCGAGATATCCTGCGCGCTCAGCCCCTCCAGCTCGGCTTCGGCGGCGTCGATTTCGCTGCGGGTGGACTCGATCGCGTCGATCAGGCGGGTCAGCTCGGCGCGGCGCATCTCGGCGCTGAAGGACATGACATTGGCGTTCTCGAGGCTGAAGGCGCGGGCCTCAGTGCGCAGCGCTTCCAGCTCGGCGGCCAGCCGCGCCTCCTCGGTTTGCAGAAACTCCAGCGTCTGACGCGCCCGCGCCGTGCGCCCGGCGCCTGTTTCCTGCACCACCATCCGGGCCAGTTCATTGGCAATCGCCGCAGAGATCTCGCCCGATGGCGCGCGCACCATGATCACCATCGATGCCAGCGCGCCGTCCGCGCCCAAGCCTATATTCACTGCGGCCTGTGACAGCAGGGTGATCGACTGGCGCATCATTTCGGCGCGTTGCTGCGCGGGCAGGGCCGTGAACAGCGCGTAATCATCGGCAAGCCGCAACATGTTGTCGCGCGAGGTCAGGCGCTGCTCGATCAGCTGCATCAGCCGTGCCGATGACCCTGCCGGGGTGCCGCGCACAGCGTCTTCGGATACAGCTTCGACCCGCGTGGACAGGACCGCCACGGCCTGAAAGACCGGCGTGTTGCGCAATGCCATGAACAGCCCGATACACAGCCCCAGCGCCAGCCCCAGCAAGATGACAGGCCAGCGCCGCCGCAAGAAGTCGTGGATTTCCTGAAATGATTGGATCGGACCCATGGCGGCAGTGCTTTCACGCGGTTCTGGCAGGCATCAGACGAGTTCCCTGCCCGTGTAATTGTTCAGGACCACCCCCAGAAATTCGGCCTGCCCTGTCAGCAACCGTTCGGATTCGGCCATTTCCGCTGATGAGTTGCGCTGACTGTCAGCCACCAGCAGCATGGCGTCGAGATGGCCGCAGATTGCCAGCGCCATATCCCCGTCCAGCATCGGGGGCAGGTCGCAGATGATCAGATCGGGCGCGTAGCCATCATGCAGATCAGCGACGGTCACAGCGAGGTCATCGGCTGAAAACTGCGTGTTCAGCGCCATTTCCGCGACGGGCTGGCCAACCGCCAGCGCAACTGTATCGGTCAGGCGTTGCAGGGCCGTGTCAGGACCGACGCGGCCGGACAGCAGGTCGAGAACCGGAACCTGCGGGGCGATCTCGAAATACCGATGCAGACCGGGGCGGCGCAGGTTCAGATCCAGACCGATGACGCGCAGATCAGCACGCCGCGCCATGGACGCGAGCAGCCCTGCCGTCACGAAGGATGTCCCTGCACCTGCGCGCGGCGCACTGACCCCGAGGCTGACCAGCTTGCGGTTACGGAATGTCTGGACAAGCTGCGTGCGCAGCACGTCAAACCGCGCGATGATGTCGGTGCTGCGCGCCATCAGGTTGAATTGCCGGATCTGCACCTCCGGGTCGGGGTCGCGGCTGTGGTCGCTGAGCGCGGTCCAGTTGTCATCAATGTTGCTGCGTCGATGTGCAATCGCGGCGCGGTCCTGCCCGGAGCGACGCATGTCGCGATGTCCCGACAGTGCAAGACTGTTGCGCGGCGCGTTCGGTGCGCCACGCGACTGACCCTCGGGGCCAGCAGGCTCTCCGAGGTTCATGAATTTTTCCAGGCGTCGCGTGTCGACCATGCTCTGACCAGTTTCCAACAGAAGGGCGGAGTTACCGGATTGTTTCCCGCCGCTCCTATAGTAACCGCTAATCGTGCGGTTTGACGACCAGATTGGGGCGAAAGCAAGGCGGCAAGAGGTCGCTTGCCCGCGAATTATCTTCGGTGGTGCGGCAATGCTCCGGCGCGCGCCGCGGCCGCGCGCTCAGCGTCGGCGCGAATCGACCTCTGCCGTGATGTTGAACAACCGCGCCGACAATGTGGTGCCGAATTCCATATTTCCCAGGATCACGGTCGTTTCCGCACCCGTATCGTCGCGGATGATCCATTGGCGCAATTCTGTCGGATTGGGCGAAAACACCAGCCGGATCGAGCCGAATTGCGGGTTTTCAGGATCTTGGGCAATCACGGTCGTTGTGGTGCCGTCATCGGTATGGCCCACGACCATGCGGCGATTCTGGAAATTGACATTCTGTTCCAGAATCAGGTTCAGCGGGGTCTGGCGCAGCGGGTATTGGCTCGGGCCCTGATTGGACCGCCCGTCAAAGATCGCCACCTGACCACCGCCTGCCATGACCAGCGAGCGGTCGGGCGGGTCATATTCGAACCGCACGCGACCGGGGCGGCGGATGAAGACGCGTCCGGTCGAGATCGTGCCATCCGGGTTGATCTGGGTGAAATCCCCCTGCGCCGTGGAAAAGCTGTTGAAATAGCGCGAGATCTCATCCAGCGGGATGCGCTGCGCGATGGCGGGGCTTGCCAGCACGAAGGCAGGCACGGAGAGCAGGAGGGAGCGGCGCGATATCGTCATAGGCATCTTGATAGCGGTTTTTGCGCTCTGCGGAAGCCCAGATCTGCTCACAGGCGCTACACAAGGCAGAGAGTTGCCGAAACCACGGCCCGCCGTTTTTGCGCCCCGGCATGTGTTCAGATGGCACCATGCGCGCCCTGATGGGCCGCGCCCGCGCTGCGAGGTGTGTAGAAAGTGATACATCGGCGCGACCTAATGTGTAGAATTGTACCCATCAATCTGCGCGATGCCCGATTGCTGGCGTGCATGTCTTTCGCGCCCTTGCTTTTTGCTGCCGGCATCGCTTCAGTCCCGCCAGTGCCCTGCAGACCCCGGAGGGGGGCTGCAACGGGCCCGCAACAACGCAAAACATAGGGGAGGTCCCAATGCGTTTCACCAATTTCGCGGCTCTGGCCGCTGCGTCCTTCATGGCGGTTTCCGTCGCTTCGGCACAGGATCGTGACGGCTGGCCGTCTGATCTGACCGTCGGCACAGCCAGCCAGGGCGGCGTTTACTTCGTTTATGGCAACGGTCTGGCCGGGTTTCTGGGCGAAGAGCTGG
>SKIM01000134.1 GCA_007116445.1 Natronohydrobacter sp. | reverse complement strand
CCCGACCCCGGCAGGGGCTGCGCCCCTGCCTTGCGTGCCGGGGGCGGGCCTGCGTCTTGCGAGGGGGCAGCGATGAAACAGCTTCCGTCGCTTGATCAGTTGCGCGACTGGATCACTGACAATCCCGGCGCGACCCGGCGCGAGATCGCCAAGGCCTTTGGGATCAAGGGCAGTGCCAAGATCGATCTGAAGGCGCTTCTGGGCATGCTGGAGGGTGAGGGGGTCTTGAAGCCCCGCCGCAGCCGTTTGCATGGCAAATTGCCGCCTGTCACCGTGCTCGATATTCTGGCCCTTGATGGGGACGGCGATCTGTTCGCGCGGCCTGTCGAATGGCGCGGCGAGGGCGCGGCACCGGTCATCGTCATGATCACGCAAGCAGGAGATCCGGCACTTGGGCAGGGCGACCGGGTGCTCGCGAAGCTTGAGCCGATCCGCGGCCCCGATTACGATTATCAGGCGCGGGTCATTCGCAAACTCGGAGCCAACCCGTCGCGTATTCTCGGGATTTTCCGCAAGGAGGCACAGGGCGGGCGCATTGTCGGGATCGACAAGGGATCGGACAAGGTCTGGTCGGTCAGCGACACAGGCGGCGCGGAGGACGGTGAGCTGGTCCATGCCGAGCCTGAGGGCAAATCGCGCTTCGGCCCGATGCGCGCGCGGGTGATCGAGCGTCTGGGCGATCCGACCGCGCCCAAGGCTGTCTCGCTGATCGCGATTCACCAGCACGGGATCCGCGATGCTTTCCCCGATGAGGTCATCGCCGAGGCCGACAAGGCCGGGCCGGTGGACGAGAAGGGGCGTCGGGATCTGCGCGCATTGCCGCTGATGACGATCGACCCCTGGGACGCGCGCGACCATGACGACGCGATCTATGCCGAGGCCGATCCTGACCCCGAAAACCCCGGTGGATTCGTGTTATGGGTGGCGATTGCCGATGTTGCCGCCTATGTGCGGCCCAATTCGGAGCTGGACCGCGAGGCGCGCCGGCGCGGCAATTCCACTTATTTTCCCGACCGTGTCGTCCCGATGCTGCCCGATATCCTGTCAGGGGATCTCTGTTCGCTGCATGAAGGCGTGGACCGTCCCTGTATCGCCTTGCGCATGGTCATCGATGCGGACGGGGCCAAGCGCGGGCATGAATTTTGCCGCGCCATGATGTGCTCGACAGCTTCGCTGACCTATGAGCAGGCGCAGGCAGCGGATGAGGGGCGTCTGGATGAGGCAACTGCGCCGCTGGCGCAGGCGCTGGCGGATCTGTTTGCCGCCTACCGCGCGTTGACGCGGGCGCGGGCACGCCGTCAGCCGCTGGATCTGGATCTGCCCGAACGCGAGATCGTGCTGTCAGATGAGGGGCGCGTGACATCGGTCGCCTTCAAGGAACGCTTTGATGCGCATCGGCTGGTCGAGGAATTCATGGTGCTGGCCAATGTCGCCGCGGCCGAGACCTTGCGCGAGAAGGGGCGCGCGCTGCTTTACCGCGTGCATGAAGAACCCAGCCCCGAGAAGCTGGAAGCGCTGCGCGAATTGGCGCGCGAATCCGGTTTTGCGCTGGCCAAGGGGCAGGTGCTGATGACGCGGCATTTCAACCAGCTTCTGCGTCAGGCCGAAGGCACGGAGTTTGACGAGCTGATCAATATGGCGACGCTGCGCTCGATGACGCAAGCCTATTACGCGCCACAGAATTTCGGCCATTTTGGCCTCGCGCTGCGGGAATATGCGCATTTCACCTCACCAATCCGGCGCTATGCGGATCTGATCGTGCATCGCGGGCTGATTGCGGCGCATGGCTGGGGCGATGACGGGCTGTCGCCCTGGGATATCGAGCATCTGGAGGAGACGGCCAAGGCAATCTCTGAAGCGGAGCGCCGCTCGATGGCGGCGGAGCGCGACACGGCGGACCGCTATCTGGCGGCCTATCTGGCCGAGCGCGTGGGCGCGGAATTTTCGGGCCGCGTGTCGGGCGTGGCGCGGTTCGGGGTTTTCGTGAAGCTTGATGAGACAGGCGCGGACGGGCTGATCCCGATCCGCGCGATTGGCGACGAATATTTCCGCCATGATGCCGAGGCGCAGGCGCTGGAAGGGGAGCGCTCGGGCTTCCGCATCGGGCTGGGCCAGCGCGTCAAGGTGAAGCTGTCAGAGGCGGAGCCGGTCACGGGCGGCATCGCGCTGGAGCTTCTGGAGGTCGAAGGCGATGCACCACCGCGCAGCTCTGGACGGCGCGGGCGCGGCGGATCTGTGCGGCGCAGCGTTGGCAAGGCGCGCGCGGGTACGGCGAAGGCCAAGAAAAAGCTCAAGCGCAGACGCGGCTAGACGGAACGTCGCGTCGTGCTGGATTGAGGCAGAAATTCCGCCTAGTCTTGGTCGAGTATCAGGGGGGCGTTCATGGACGATATCGTAATTCTTGGTGGTGCGCGCACGGCGATCGGTGCGTTTGGCGGATCACTCGCGGGTGTTTCAGCGATTGAACTCGCGCGGATCGCGTCTGACGCGGCGCTTTCGCGGGCAGGCGTTGCGCCAGATCAAATCGGCAGCGTGGTCTTTGGCACCGTGCTCGCGACGGAGCCTGCGGATATGTATCTGTCACGCCGCGCGGCCATGGGGGCTGGCGTGCCGGACACAGTGCCTGCGATGAATGTCAACCGGCTCTGCGGTTCGGGCGTGCAGGCGATTGTGTCGGGCGTGCAGGCGCTGGCGCTGGGGGATGCGGTTTTTGCGCTTGTCGGCGGGGCCGAGACTATGAGCCGCGCGCCCTACATCCTGCCTGCGGCACGCTTCGGGCAGAAAATGGGCGATGTCAGTGCCATTGACATGATGGTGGGCGCGCTGACCTGTCCTTTCGGGACGGGCCATATGGGGATCACGGCCGAAAATGTCGCGGCTGAACATGGCATCACGCGTATGGCGCAGGATGCTTTCGCGCTGGAAAGCCAGACGCGGGCTGCGCGCGCGATTGCCGAGGGGCGGTTCAGGGATCAGATCGTGCCGGTCATGGTGAAGACCCGCAAGGGCGAGGTCGCTTTTGACACGGATGAGCATCCCAAACAGACCAGTCTGGATGTTCTGGCCGGGTTGCGGCCTGCTTTCCGCAAGGATGGCTCCGTCACTGCAGGCAATGCCAGCGGCATCAATGATGGCGCCGCGGCGCTGGTGCTGGCGCGGGCGGATGCGGCCGAGAAGGCCGGCTTGACCCCGCTTGCGCGCATCACGGGCTATGGGCATGCGGGGGTGCGCCCCGAGGTGATGGGCATAGGCCCGGTCCCAGCGGTTGAGGCGCTCATGGCGCGCACCGGGCTGAAGATTGACGTTTTCGACGTGATCGAATCCAACGAGGCCTTTGCCGCGCAGGCGCTTGCGGTCAATCACGGCCTTGGGCTGGACCCGGCGCGCGTCAATCCCAATGGTGGTGCGATTGCGCTTGGTCATCCTGTCGGCGCGACAGGCACGATCATCACCGTCAAGGCGCTTTATGAACTGGCGCGCATTGGCGGCAAGCGCGCGCTGGTCACCATGTGCATCGGCGGCGGGCAGGGGATTGCGCTGTCCATCGAGCGGGTCTGACGCCTAGAGTGCATTTTGACCGGAGCGAAGCGAGGATCGAGAAAAATGCGCGTGAAAACAAGATCTAGAGTGGTTCATCCTGCTGAAGTTGATCGCGAACCACTCTAGCGCTGCGTGATGATCAGGTTCTGATAGATCGGCATCGCAGGGGCTTGTGTTTCCATGAAGGCCACGTCGCTTGCGTCGCGGCCGGTGCCGATGATCGCCAGATCGGCGCTGGTGCTCATGCCGGTGGCATCCACCACATGCCAGGCCCCGTCCAGCCAGACTTCGGCGACAGCGTGGAAATCGGGTGGCGTGACGCCTGGCCCATAGCCCGAACTGTAGCGCGCCGGGAATTGTGCGGCGCGCAGCAGCGTGCAGACCAGATGCGCAAAATCCCGGCAAACGCCTTCGCGCGACAGGAATGTGTCATTGGCGCAGGTGGCCGCGTCAGAACTGCCGGAGACATAGGTGATCGCCTGTGCAACCCAGTCGCGGATTGCGGCCACCTTGGCGCCTGCGTCCAGATGGCCGAAGCTTTTTGCGACAAAGGGCATGAATTGATCGGACGGGCAGAACCGCGACGGGCGCAGATAGCTCAGGACATCGCTGGGCAGGTCTTGCCAGTCGCATTGTGCAAGTGTCTGTAACGGGATCTCATCGCGCGTGATCTCGACATCGGCGACATAGCGCAGGTTCAACCTGTCATTGATGACATTGGCCCAGATGCGCCGACCCAGATGCGCTTCGCCCGGCACATGTCGATGCGTCGCATTGAGGATTTCCAGCATGCTGTTCTCTATGCGTTGACCCGGAATGGCCGCTGCTTCGATCGCCAGCAAAACCGGGCCGGGGCCGTCGAGCTGGTAATCCATAACGACATCGATGTTCATACGCATGACGCGGGCACCTTTTACCGAGTAGTGAGAGGGGGTTGATGGTGCCTGTTGCACGCAGTTGTCGCATTATCGGAAATTCAGGGAGCCTGCAAACCGATTAGCGACGTGTCAGGCGATTTCCGAGATTATTTCGACAGCACGCTTGCAACGGTGCTTGCCTCGGATCGTGTCAAGCGAAAGGCGCCCAGAAGGGCGCCTTTGAGCGGTCACATCCGCGATGCCACATTTTCCCAATTGACCAGCTTTTCAAGGAAGTTGGTCAGATAGGCCGGGCGCTTGTTGCGGAAGTCGATGTAATAGCTGTGCTCCCAGACATCACAGCCCAGAAGGGCGGTCTGGCCAAAGCAGAGCGGGTTCACACCGTTTTCGGTCTTGGTGACCTTCAGCGACCCGTCCTTGTCTTTCACAAGCCAGCACCAGCCCGACCCGAACTGGCCGGCCCCTGCGGCGGAGAAATCTTCCTTGAACTTGTCAACCGAGCCGAAGCTTTCGATCAGGGCTTTTTCCAGCTCCGAGGGCATCGACTTCGCGCCCGGGCCCATCATTTCCCAGAATTGCACATGGTTCCAGTGCTGGCTGGCATTGTTGAAGATCCCGGTCTGTGCAACAGCGCCGGACTGATAGGTGCCGGTGATGATGTCCTCAACCGATTTACCTTCCCACTCTGTTCCGGCGATCAGCTTGTTGCCATTGTCGACGTAAGCCTTGTGGTGAATGTCATGGTGAAATTCCAGCGTCTCTGCGCTCATGCCAAGCTCTGCGAGCGCGTCATGCGCATAGGGGAGATCGGGAAGTTCGAAAGCCATCTGTGTGTCCTCGTCTGTTGTTATGTCTCTTCGCCCCCGGAATAAGAGGCCTGCGCGCGCTCAGGTCAAGGGGCACTGCAGAATTAACTCAGACATAGAGCGCAGGTTCCGCGCCCGGTGCCGCTGCGATGCTGAGCAGATCGAACATATAGCCCGCGACCGAGCGGAAGCAGATGATCTGCGCTTCCTGCGCGTCGGTCACCAGAATCGCCGCGGCGATCTGAGCGGCGCGGGTGCGGCGAATATCGCCTGTGTCGAGCGTGCTGAAATCGACCGGGCAAAGCTTGGCCAGCGCGTCGCGCCACATCGCGCCTGTGACACGGAACATGGCCCGCGCGTCCGAGACATTGGCCAGCGTCACGAATTCGCCCGCCATCTCGCGGCTCAGCCGGTCTGTAAGCGCCGGGGCGTCGCCATGCGGGCAAAGGATCAACAGCTCATCAGGCGACATCCAGACGAGGCTGTGCGCGCCGTCACGGGTGATCTTGCGTGTCACGGGCATTGCGCAGCCGGTGGCGGCCTTTAGTGCAGTGGCCAGCTTCGGCGCGGCGAGGTCACCGCGCAGCGTGATCATGCCCTGCAGCCCAGCCTCGGATACCTGCACGAAGCCCGTAAATTCGGCACCAGGCCATGCGCTTCTCATGATCTCAGACATTCTGCCGCGCCCCTTCCTTGTCATAGAGCACCGGGTCCACGATGCGTGCCTTGATCCGTTTGTCCTGCGGGCCTGCGAAGATCAGCTCTTCGCCCATCCGCTCTGGCCCCTGTGCCACCAGCCCCATGGCGATCCCGCGTCCCAGCGTGGCCGAGAAATAGGTCGAGGTCACGCGCCCTTCGGTCACGGCCTGTCCATTGGCATTCTTGCCCTTGCCAAGCGCCAGCGCGCCATGCGGCAGGACCGAACCATCGAGCGTTTCCAGCCCGACCAGCTTCCAGCGGTCCGGGTTGACCATGGCTTCGCGTTCCATGCCGCGCTTGCCAAGGAAATCGGTCTTTTTCTTGCTGATCGCCCAGTTCAGCCCCAGATCCTGCGGGATGACCGTGCCATCGGTTTCATCGCCGATCATGATGAACCCTTTTTCGGCGCGCAGGATATGCAGCGCTTCGGTGCCATAGGGCATGATGCCCAGATCCGCGCCCGCGGTCATCAGCCGCTCCCAGAGCGCTGCGCCTTGCGCGGCAGGCACGGCGATCTCGTAGCTCAATTCACCCGAGAAGCTGATGCGGAAAGCGCGCATGTCGAAGCCGCCAAGCTGGCCTGCGCGCCAGTCCATGAAGGGCAGGGCCTCGGCGCTGACATCCATGCCGCCCAGCCGCTCCAGCAGCACGCGCGCCTTGGGGCCGACCACGGCGATCTGCGCGAATTGCTCGGTCAGGTTGACGGTGTGCACCTTCCAGTCCCACCATTCGCATTGCAGCCAGTCTTCCATCCAGCCATGGACATGATCGGCGCCGCCGCTGGTCGTATGGACAAGGAAGCTCTGCTCGTCGATCCGCGCCACGACCCCGTCATCCATCAGGAAGCCGTTTTCATTGCACATGAGCCCATAGCGGCATTTGCCGGGTTTCAGCGTGCTCATCATATTGGTGTAGAGCATATCGAGGAACCGCCCGGCATCCGGGCCTGACACAAGGATCTTGCCCAAGGTGGAGGCATCGAGCAGCGACACGGCTTCGCGGGCGTTCCTGACTTCGCGATTGACAGCCTGATCGCGGCTTTCGCCCGGACGTTTGTAGGTGAAGGGACGCCGCCACTGGCCGACAGGTTCCCAATCCGCGCCATTGGCCTCGTGCCAGTCATGCAGCGGGCTGCGCCGCAGGGGCTGGAAGACCGACCCGCGCGCCTCGCCTGCGATCGCGCCGAGCGAGATCGGCGTATAGGGCGGGCGGAAAGTGGTCGTGCCTGTGGCCGGGATCGGTTGACCCAAAGCATCCGAGAGAACGGCGAGCCCGTTGATATTGCTCAACTTCCCCTGATCCGTCGCCATGCCGAGCGTGGTGTAGCGCTTGGTGTGCTCGACGCTCTGATAGCCCTCGCGCGCAGCAAGCTGCACATCCGAGACTTTCACATCGTTCTGATAGTCGAGCCACATCTTCGCGCGCAGCGGATATTCAGCGCGGCGCGGCATGATCCAGACAGGCTCAAGCGGGGCTTCCTCTGCGGTCTGATCCTGCGCGGGCATGGGCAGATCCTGCCGCCCGAGTGCGGTCATCACAGCGGCATGGGCATCGGCCAGCACCGCGGACATGACCCCGTTGGCCGCACCGCAGACCGTCACGAAGCCCGCGCCATCCGGGCCGGTCGGGGGGCGGTTGGGATCGGGGCGGAAGAAATGGCCAGTCGCGTCCCAGTTCAGCTTGCCGCCGCAATGCGACCACAGATGCACGACCGGCGACCAGCCGCCGGACATGGCGATGGCATCGCAGTCGAAAACTTCGCTATGCGCCGTGCCTGCGCTGTCGATGCGGCAGATTTCCACGCCCTTGACGCGCTTGCCGCCCTTGACCTTGCGCACGCCGCGCCCGGTCAGCACGCGCAACCCAAGCGCGCGGGCTTCCTGCGGCAGCGCGCCATTGGCTTCGGCACGCGCGTCGATGACGGCGGGCACACCGAGCCCCGCCTTGCGCAGCGCGATGGCGGTGCGATAGGCGTCGTCATTATTGGTCACCACCACGACGGATTTCCCGGCGGCGACGGCGTAATTCACCAGATAATCGCGCATCGCCGCAGCAAGCAT
>SKIM01000140.1 GCA_007116445.1 Natronohydrobacter sp. | reverse complement strand
GGAATTTGCCCGTCATCTCGACCTTCACCCGGTCGCCCTTGGGATGGGGCACACGGCTGATGATCATGTCGAAATCAATCGCCGACATGATCCCGTCGCCGAATTCTTCCTGAATGATCGCTTTCATCGTCGGCCCGTAAACGCCTACGATTTCATAAAGCCGGTAGATACAGGGGTCCGTCGGCACGGCCTGTTCCCAGATCTTGGTGGGGTAGTCCATCAGCACGGCAATTGCCTCATCAGGCAGGTCCAGCGCTGCGACCAGATTGCGCGCAGCGTCTTCGGGCATGGAATTCAGCCCCATGGCGGCCGAATGCGTGAAAACCGGGGATTTGCCAGTCTTTGCGGCAATCTCGGCCCAGCTCAGGCCCAGCTTTTTCTTGGCGACCAGCACCATGGCGGCGACGTCATCTTTGGTCATCATCGTTTCGGCGAAGGGCGAGTCTTTCATCTGTGTGATCCTTGTCTTGTGGTGGATGTGGTGGAGAAATCAGGGCCTGTGTGCAAATCCTCGCCCGATTGGCCGAAGCAGGGGGCAAGATCTGCCGCACGGGTTGAGCGCGGCCAAAGCGTCAGATCATGGGGCCGTGGTGTCATCAGGGATGCCGGCGCTCAGGCCTCCGCCCCCATATCAGCCAGCATCTTGCGCAGCTGTTTGGTGGCAGGGGTCACGATCGCCACGAAATAGCTTTCGCGCAGCCGTCTTTGCGCGGCGCCATGCGTGACATAGCCGCGCGCGCCCTGATGCAGCATCGCGTTATGGGCGGCTGCGACCGACAGATCACCTGCGGCCAGGCGGGCCCTGATCACACGGATGAAATAGGCATCTGACGTGTCATAAGGCGTCTTGCACAGTTCCGAGACTTCGGCCTTCATTTCTGCAAGTTTTTCGCGGAAATCTTCCGGTTGGTCGGGCAGGTGCCGGTTCACATGCCCCAAGGGGCCGCGAACCTGTTCCATCAGCGCGATGCAGCCTTCGATCATGCCAAAGGCCATGCCCGCTTGCAGCAGGATGAAGCCCGCGCGAATTTTCGGCACATAAGCGTTGATCGGGTCCGCAATGACCTGCGCGTCGGGCACGAAGGCATCGCGGCATTGCACCCCATAGGTGCGCGTGCCTTCGAGCGCCACGAAATGGTCATTCGAGACGAGCTTTACACCCGCCCCGCGCCCGTGCAGGACCATCATCACCCGTTCGCCAGCACGCGGTCCTTCGGGGATTTCGCTGATCACGGCGAACCAGGCGTCTTCATTGATATTGCTCACCCAGGGCAAGGTGCCGCGCAGGGTGTAGCCCCCGTCAACCGGGGTGGCCTTGAGTTTCATCTGTTCGATCCCGAACAGCGTCTTCATCGGGTTTGACAGTCCAGTCCCTCCCAGCACGCGTCCAGTGGCGACATCGGCCCCGAGGCTGGCTTGCAGCGCCGTGTTGTCCGAGTTGAAGATGTACCATCCCAGCGCGGATTGGCACCACACGCAAAAGGCGGTTGACAGGCATTCGCGCCCGGCGCGGGCCATGGCCGCGATCGTCGTGTCGAGATCGAGCGCGCCACCGGGGGCTGGTAAATGCCGCTGAAAGGCGCCTGCTGCGCCATAGCTGCGCATCACGGCTTCGGGATAAAGCCCGTCTGTGTCGATCGCACGCACCAGCGGCACCAGATCAGCGGCGGTGATGCGGTCGGCTTCGGACAAAACATGCTGCGCATTTGGCAGATCCAGTGCGAGGGCCGGGGCCTTGGTGGCAAGGTCTAGGGACATGAGCAACTCCTGTCAGGGTTTATGCGATGGCCTGTCGCGCTCAGACATCGGGAGAAGGGGAAGGCGCCGGGGCCATGGCCCCGGCGGAATGGGTCAGGCGGCGGTGATTTCCATATTGACCGGGCGCGAGAAGGTGTTGAACACCGGCGACCATTTCGCGACATGCGCGATCAGCTCGTCGATCACATCCTGAGACGCATCTGCTTCCATGATGACTTTCATGCGCACATCCGTGAAGCCCACGGGCTTTTCGGACTGATCGCCCGTGCCCCAGACGGCCGTGATGTTCAGATCCGCTTCCATCTCGATTTCGAGCTTGCGCACTGTGATGCCGCGATGCACGGCATTGGCATGCAGCCCCACACAGACGCAGGAGCCAAGCGCGGCCAGCGACGCCTCAGAGGGGTTTGGGGCTGTGTCATCACCCAGCAGCCCCGGCGGCTCGTCCACGATATAGGGCGGCAGATCGCGGATGTAGTTGGCATGGCGGAAGCGGCCTTCGGCGACCGTCTTGCAGGTCAGCGTCTTGATCGCTTTCGGATCGGCCTTGCCCTTTTCGATCAGACCTTCCAGTCCGGTCTTGTCGATCGGGGCCAGACAGCCTGTCAGAACAGTTGCGGGTTCACCCATGATATTCCTCCTTTTGGTGATGGGATTCAGGCATCGCTGCGCAGCCAGCTGAAGCGTTTGATGGCCAGCAGGCACAGAGAATCGAGCGCGTAGCCGATGACGCCGATGACAAGCACCGTTGCCCCGAGCCGCGCATAATCGAGCGAGTCGCGCGCATCGTTGATGGCAAAGCCAAGCCCTGACGACACGCCGAGATATTCCGCAGGCACCAGCACCACCCAGGCAATGCCAAGCGCCAGCCGGATCCCGGTCAGGATGTCCTGGGCAATCGCAGGCAGGATCACATAGATTAGCTGATGCAACGGGTTGGCCCCGAGATTGCGCGAGACTTTCAGCCAGGCGGGGTCGATGCGCTTCACACCTGCGGCGGTGGCGAACATGATCGGCCAGACTGCTGCGACGAAAATCAGGAAAATGATCGCGCCGTCCCATGTCGCGAAAGCCATGACGGCGATCGGCATCCAGCTGAGCGGCGAGATCATGCGCAGAAGCTGGAATGGCGCGTTGGACAGATCACGCAGCCAGGCCAGCCGCCCGATCAGGATGCCCATCGGCACGCCCACGACAATCGCGATCCCCAGCCCCCAGCCCACACGGTAGAGGCTTGGGGCCGACATGGCCCAGACCTCGCCGCGCTGGAGCATGATCCAGAGCCGCTCGAAAGTCGGGCCGGGCGCCAGTTGCGCGAAGGCGCGCATGCCGGGGCTCTGGGCGATATACCAGCCCCCCAACGCCCAGAGCGCCCCGAGCAACCCCAATCCCAGCGCCGCGACCCCAAGGCTGCGCGCCCAGGATTTCAACACGGCCAGCCACGCCCCCGAGCGGGGGGCCGGCGATTCATCTGATTGGGAATAGGCAGCATCAGTCACAGCGACAGAACCTCTTCGCGGTTGAATGGATCGCCAGGATTGACCGAGGGGTCATTCAGCCATTCGGGGAATTTCTCGACCGCGTTGCGCACGAAGCGGCGGTCAACCAGATCTTCGGACACGAAAGCGGGGTCCAGATCGGCAAGAAAGGCCGCATCGCCCGACACGACTGTATCGCGCAGATGGGTTACGGTCAGCGCATCGGCGCTGGGATAGGGCCAGGGCTGGAAATCGATCCGGCCGCTGCCCCAATCCGTATGCGTCAGCGCGCCAGAGGCGAGATACTCTTCGCTGTCGATATGGGTCATGGCGCGCAGCACGACCTCTGAGGGGGCTGGCAGATACCCGCGCCCGTCACGGCTGATCATGTGCGCCACTTCGGCCTTGTTCTGCGAGGCATAGATCGCCCCGCGCACAACTGCGTTGGTCACGGCCTGCACCCATTCCGGCCGCGCGGTGATCGCTTCCTCGTGGGTCGCCACGACGCAGCAGGGGTGGTTTTTCCAGATATCGCCCGTGAAGCGCAGCATGCGCGCACCGGCCATGACCTCGCCCATCGCATTGAAAGGTTCGGCGACGATATAGGCGTCAATGGAGCGCGCGGCGAGCGCCGGAGGCATTTCAGGGGGCTGCATCACCATCAGGTTGCATTCATTCTCGGCCAGCGGCGCGGACTGGTCCTGGATGACCGGCGTTATGCCCGACTGACGCAGCGCGAATTGCAGCACGATGTTATGCATCGAATACCAGAAGGGGATCGCGACCTGCTTGCCGCCGAGGCCGCGGAAATCCGAGATGTCGGTATGTTCGCCCACCACCACGCCCGAGCCGTTGGTATGCGCCCAGGCCAGCACCTTGACGGGGAAGTTGTTGTTGTAACGCATCCAGATCGGGATCGGATTGAGGAAATGCGCCAGATTGAACCGGTTTGCGACGAAGCCTTCGATCAGAGGTGCCCACCCCCGGATCAGGGTCGGGTCGGCGGCATCGAGCCCTTCATCCTTGAAATACCCGTTCGCATGGGCCACCAGAAGTGCAGTGGCATCGGTGATGGGCAGATAACCGATGCGCACCACCTCATCTTCCTGCGCATAGGACATCTGCGGCAAGCTCGCCAGAAGTCCGGAAAGCCCGGCGAACAACCCGCCCTGGGCAAAAAGGTTCAGCGCGCCGCGCCGGGAATAGTCGCCGCTGTAAGCTGCCTTCGCCCATTTCATTTCAGCGCGGCGCAGATCATCTTGGTTCATGTCGGTTCTCCTTGGCGGGGTGAGAGAAATCAGGCAGTGGCTTCAAAAAGCGTTGCGAGACGGGCGCGTTCTGCCTCGAAGGCGGGGCTGTCACGATGACGGTCCGCGCCCGGATCAAGCACTGTGTCGGTCACGATGCGGCCTGGATCAGGGGCCATGATCAGCGCGCGATCTGCCATGATGGCCGCTTCCGTGATGTCATGGGTCACCAGCACCACAGTCAGCCCCAGATCCTTGGCGATGCGGCGGACATCTTGCTGCAGGGCGCGGCGTGTGAACGCATCGAGCGCAGAGAAAGGCTCGTCTAGCAGCAACAGATCGGGTTCTGTGGCCAGCGACCGCGCCAGTGCCACGCGCTGTTGTTGCCCGCCCGACAGATCCTGCACATTGCGATCCGCATAGGCCGTCAGACCGACCATCGCCAGGAGTGGCGGGATCCGCGTGGGGATATCCGCTGTGCGTCCGGCAAAGCGCAATCCCAGCGCCGCGTTCTGCGCCACAGTCATCCATGGAAACAGCGAGGGCGCCTGAAACATGACCACCCAGCGCGGGCATGTGCTGCGCACACGATTGCCATTGATATAAACCCCGCCCGCGACAGGCTGCATCAGCCCTGCGATCAGGTGCAACAAGGTGGATTTGCCGCAACCCGAACGGCCAACCAGCGCCACGATCTGTCCCGCCTCAACCTGAAAGTTCAGGTCGTTCAGGCAGTTATGCGACATTCCCTTGTAGCGGTGCTGCAGTGCGTCGATCTGCACATGCGCGCCGCGCCGCGCCGGTCGCCCCCCGTCAATCGACGCGCGCGGCTTTAGATCGGAGGTTGCCAGCGGGGTCTTGTGGTCATGCGCGTCGAGACCGGCTGTGGTTCTGAGCGTGCTTTGAACGGTCATGGTCTGCAATCCCCGTGATCAACTTTCTTGCCCTCAAGGTGGAGATACCGATCGGTTTTGTCCAAAAGAAAATGTACTGGCTGAGTTTTGACGCGGATCTTGACCTAAACCGCATGATATATGCGCTTCTAAAAGATTATTTGCCAAACATTCGGGCAGGTTTGAATCGAGGCTGTGCGCCTTGCGGAAGAAAATACATGAAAAAATGATACCGAACGGTGTCATATTTTTGCGTCATGATTCGGGTTATTCGCAAAATCTCTTTTCATTTCTGTTCTGGCCTTGATACGGTCCGGTGTCTTGACTTGTCTTGAACAGGATCTCAGGAGTGACTGCGCAGATGGAAACCCTGACGGATTTGGAACAGCCGCATGCTCTGACGCCCGAGGCGCAGGGGGCCACAGATCCCATGCCGGCGGCGACGCTTTGCCTGGGCGCTGGGACGCTGTGTTCCGCGCGCTATGAGGACACCACACGCGAACGGCTGCTCGCCGCTGCCGCCTGGTTGTTTTGCCACATGGGGTTTCAGGCCACTGGGGTTGACGCGATCGCGCGGCGTGCCGGGACGGCTAAGACCTCGCTCTACAAGCATTTCGGCAATAAGGACGGTCTTATCGAGGCGGTTCTGGAACGCGAGGGGGCGGCGTGGCGGGCCTGGTTCTTCACCGAGATCGGCAAGACGACCGCCACGGCCGAGGGCAGGCTGCTGGCCATGTTCGACATCCTGGAGCTCTGGTTTGCCGATCCGCATTTCTTCGGCTGCCCCTTCATCAATGCGGCGGGCGAATTCGATGTCCAGAACACGCGGCTGCGCAAGATCATTCTGGCGCATAAGACGCATCTGAATGGCTGGATCGCCGCCCAAGCGGATATGCTGGGGATCAAGGATTCGCGCCTGACAGTCGAATATTTCACGCTGTTGATGGATGGGGCCATCGTGGCGGCCCAGATCAGCGGGAAGCCGCGTTACGCCAGTCATGCAAAATCGCTGGCGGCGCTGCACCTGCGGGATCACCGGCGCAAGGGGTAGGCGGCGCGTCGGCTCAGGCCGCGAAGCGGCGGCGCGTTCGGTTTGCAAACCACACCAGCGACAGCATCACGGGCACCTCGACCAGCACACCGACCACAGTCACCAGAGCAGCGCCGGAATTCAGACCAAACAGTCCTATCGCGACCGCCACTGCCAGCTCGAAGAAATTCGACGTGCCGATCAGCGCGCAGGGCGCGGCGACGTTATGCGGGACGTTCCACCGCCACGCCCAGAAATATGCCAGCGCAAACATCCCGTAGGACTGGATCAGTATCGGCGTGGCCAGCAGCAGGATCAGGAATGGATTGTCGATGATGACATTCCCCTGAAACCCGAACAGGAGCACCACGGTCAGCAACAGTCCCAGCATCGAGGCGGGCTTCACCCGCGCTGTGAAATGGTCGATGGCTGCGACGCCACCTTGCGCGACCAGCCGCGCCCGCGTTACTGCCCCGGCCACCAGAGGAAGGACCACATACAGCCCCACCGATAACACCAGCGTTTCCCACGGCACATTCAGCTCTGTGACCCCCAGAAGCAGCGCGACGATTGGCGCAAAGGCAAAGACCATGATCACGTCATTGAGCGAGACTTGCACCAAGGTGTAATTCGGATCTCCCTTGGTCAGTTGCGACCATACGAACACCATCGCCGTGCATGGCGCCGCGCCCAGCAGGATCAGCCCGGCGATATACTGACCGGCATCTGCAGGGTCGATCAGATCGGCAAAGACATAATGGAAGAACAGCACGCCCAGTGCGGCCATGGTGAACGGCTTGATCAGCCAGTTGACGCAGAGCGTGATGACCAATCCCTTGGGCCGTTCCCCCACACGCTTGAGCGCCGAAAAATCGACCGCAACCATCATCGGATAGACCATTGCCCAGATCAGGACTGCGACGACCAGATTGACAGAGGCATATTCCAGCCCCGCCAGAAGTCCGAAAAGACCGGGCATCAGATTGGCGAGCGCAATGCCAGCGAGGATGCACAGGAACACCCAGATTGAAAGATAGCGTTCGAAGATCGACATGCGGGGGCTTTCAATTCGGGGGCAGGGTGATGCAGTGACCAGGGGCAGTGGGAACAGCCGCCAATGCGGCGATCATCGCCGCCAGTGGGGTCAAGGCGCCGGGGGCGAGCGCGTAACACACGCGAGGCGGATCGATCTGCCCTTCGATCACCCCTGCCGTTTTCAGGATGCGCAGATGTTCGGACACTGTGGACTGGGCCAACCCGACGGCCTGCACGATCTCGCCCCCGATACAGCCAGGCGTGCGCGCCAACAGGTGCAGGATTTTCAGCCGTGCCGGATGCGCCAGCGCCTTCGCCAGTTGCGCGATCTGTTCCTCATCCCAAGCGCAATCAGGGGTCCGTGCGATGCTCATGGCTCATCTATCGTAAATCGACGTCTATCGATGAATAGACAAGTATGCGTCGCCGCTCAAGCCGATTTTTGATGAATTTGCGTTGTTTCATTGCTTGGTATTGAGGATGTAGCCGAGGCCTCTGAGGGTTCGGATGTCGATGTTCTGGCCGTTGAGTTTGCGTCGCAGGCGTGAGATGAGG
>SKIM01000229.1 GCA_007116445.1 Natronohydrobacter sp. | reverse complement strand
TCGACATAGAGCAGGTCCAGATAGCGCCCGTCTGAATTCAGGTCACAGGCCAGAACGCCCCGGTCGCTGCTGGCGCCAGTGCCTTCCTGCGCTTCGAGCACGATCGCGCCGGCACCATCGCCAAAAAGCACCGCTGTGCTGCGGTCGGTCGGGTCCATGATGCGCGAGAAGGTTTCCGCGCCAATCACCAGAATGCGCTTGGCCTGTTGCGCCATAATCAATCCGCTGGCATTTGCGAGGGCGAAAATGAACCCTGCGCAGACCGCCTGAATGTCGAAGGCGAAGCCGGTTGTGATCCCCAGTTGGGCCTGAACCTGCGTCGCCACGGCCGGAAATGTGTAATCAGGGGTCGATGTGGCGACGATGACGGCATCGATCTCATCGGCGGCAATACCAGCATCGGCCAGCGCTGCGCGCGCTGCGTGAACCGCGAGATGCGATGTGAACTCATCTTCCGCCGCGATGTGGCGCCGCTCGATCCCCGAACGCGACACGATCCATTCATCACTCGTATCGAGCGTGGTGGCGAATTCGCTGTTCTCGACACAACGCGCGGGCAGATAGTGACCCGCGCCACGAATCACAGGCCGGATAATCTTCATGTCTTGTCTACCTGGTCATCGGTCTGAAGGTCAGGTTGCGGGGCGCGCAGGTCTTTTGCGCTCAGAACACGTTCCTGAACGGTTTCAGCAACGGATGCAAGCCGCTCGGCCATCCGATCCTGGAACCCCGACTGCGCCAGGCGAAAGGCCAGCTTGATCGCGGCGGAAACACCCGTGGCATCCGCCGAGCCGTGAGATTTGACCACGGTCCCGTTCAGCCCCAGAAACACCCCGCCATTCATGCGGCGCGGATCCATGCGCTTCTTCAGGCGCTGCAGCGGTCCTGTCGCGGCCAGTGCCCCGAGCTTCGACAGCAGCGATGCCGTGAATTCCTCGCGCAGCGTGTCGGCCACCAGCTTGGCCGTGCCTTCGCCAGTCTTCAGCGCCACATTGCCCGTGAAGCCGTCCGTGACGATCACATCGACATGCGCGGAGGCAAAATCGCTGCCCTCGACAAAGCCGACATAGTCGTAGCGTCCCAGAGGTGCAGCTTCGGCGATCAGGCGGGCCGCTTCCTTGATCTCGGCGCGGCCCTTGTGATCTTCCGTGCCGACATTCAGCAAGCCCACGCGCGGCAAGGGCGCATCAAAGGCATTGCGATAATAGGCTGCCCCCATCAGGGCATATTGCAGCAGGGATTCTTCATCAGCGCGTACATCCGCGCCCACATCCAGCAGCGTGTTGAACCCGCTTTCGCCCCGCGACGGCCACAAACAGGCAATCGCCGGACGGCTGACACCGTCCAGCTTGCGCAGCCGCAACATCGCCACGGCCATCAGCGCTCCGGTATTGCCACAAGAGACAGCCGCCTGCGCGTCGCCATCGCGTACCGAGGTGAGGGCAGACCACATCGACGTGTTCTTGCCACGCCGCATCACCTGGCTGGGCTTGTCATCCATCCGCACCACATCGGGGCTGTGATGAATACGCACCTGCGCCTTCAGGCCGACATGGGCCTTGACGAGGGGCGCGAGCACAGCTTCGTCGCCATGCAGGATGAAGCGTAGCGACCCATTGCGCGACAATGAGCGCGCGCAGCCTTCCACCACAGCTGATGGGCCAGCATCGCCGCCCATCGCGTCCACGGAGATCGTGATCAGTTTGGATGATGCCTGCGTCATGCAGTGCTACGCGCGTGCCCGGGCCGCCCCCGGCGGACCGGGGTGATCCGGTCAGGCCGCGTCGTCGTCCAGATCGACAGTGCCGGTCGATGCGATGACTTCGCGATCCGCGTAGAACCCGCAGGACGGGCAGACATGATGCGGACGCTTCAGCTCACCACAGTTGCTGCATTCATTCGGGTTGGCCGCAACCAGCGCGTCATGTGCGCGACGCATGTTGCGGCGAGAGCGGGTCACGCGGTTCTGTTGAACAGCCATGTCAAACCTCTGTTGTCCGGGCATCGCGACCTGTGCCCATATCAGAGCCGTCCCGACGCATAAGTGAGAAGATACGAATTTGGCGCGGAATACACGGATTGCCCCCGGCTTCCAAGCCCTGATTTTGCAAGCTGTGCAAAATAATGAACCCGTGGCCGGATGCAAGCCTCATTCTTTGGGGTTGGAACCGGGTGGGGGGGCTGCGGTCAGCCGCTCGCGCAGCTCGGCCAGCGCCGCGAAGGGCTTGCGCGCCGCGTCTGGCAAGGGCTCCGCACCCTCTGGCGCGGTCGCGACCGTCCCTGTGTCCGACAATTCCGCGTCCGGCGCACGCACGAAGGCCGGGATTGCGAGCGCCAGCGCTTCGACCGCCAGCCCGGAAATATCGATCACCGTGCCCAGCGCTTCGATCGTGTCGTCTTCGGGCATTTCGATTTCCAGCCCGTCGGGTTCGGGCAGATCGGCGATGAACTGGCGATGAATTTGCTCATCGATTCGCGTGCTCACCGGGTCCAGCGTCACCGCACATTTCTGCACCACTGTCGCGCCCAGATGACCCGTCAATTCCCAATCGGTTTTGCCCAGCGGACGCAAAGTCGCCTCAAACCGGAATTTGCGCAGAGCCTCAAGCCCCAGAAAAGCGGCAAGCGCCGCGCGCGTGTCGGCATCAGGCGCAAGCGCGATGGCGCGCGATGCGCGCCCGCCAAGCTGCGCCACGCGCAGGGGTGGCATCATCAATGGCGGGGCAGGGGCGTGGTCGGTCACAGTGCGATGTCCTTGGGCTTGGGCTTGGGCTTGGGAGATGTGTCACGGCAGATATAGGCTTTTGCGTTCCATTCTTGAAGTGTCGCGCGTCCTTCTGTATCCCTGAGGTCGAGCGCGAGCGACCGTGTGCAGGAATTTGCCTGACCCGCGGCACTGAGACAGACGCTGAGTTTAACGAGGGACGCACAGGGAAAATGGCATTTCGCGCAGTCTGGATGGCCCTGTCACTGGGCCTTGTCATGGCGCTCGGCGCCTGTAGCCCGATCCAGCGCTTTCACGGCTATGCGCCCGATGACACGCAGCTTGCCGCAATCGAAGTTGGCCGCTCGACCCGCGAAAATGTCGCCGAAAAAATCGGCCGGCCCGGCCTGACCGGGGTCATGGAAGGCTCGGCCTGGTATTACGTCCAGAGCGACTGGGAACATCACGGGTGGCGTGCCCCGGTCGAGGTGCGGCGGGAAGTCGTCATGATTTCCTTCGACAGCTCCGACCGGGTCAGCAACATCGAGCGATTCGGGCTGGAGCAGGGCGAAGTCGTGGCCCTGTCGCGGCGCGTGACATCTCCGGGACCGTCAGGCGGCACGCTGCTGCGGCAATTGCTGTCGAATTTCGGCCAGTTCAACCCGGCACAGGCGCTCGGCGGGTAGGGACGCGGTCGCCACCACCACAGGCAACCAAGGCCAGGGGAAACAGACTCATGTCAGCTGACCCGAAGCAGCCCAACCCCGTCCCAGGCGCTCTGGATCCCCGGAATTGGCAAATCGCGCTGGGCAAAGCGCGAATCAGCATGGCGCAGAGCGCCGAGGATCTGCGCGCCGTCCAGCGCCTGCGCGCGCTGCGGTTTCGCGGCTCGGAAACCCTCAGCGATCTGGACCGTTTCGATCCCGACAGCCTGCATCTGTTGCTGCGCCGCAGCGATACGGACGGGGCCGGACCTGGCGATGTGATTGCCACCGCCCGCATGCGCCTGCACCGCGACGCAGCCCAGCTTCAGCAGGGCTATGCGGCGCAATTTTATGACCTCGCCGCATTGGCAGGCGCGCTCTGCCCTTGTCTGGAAATCGGTCGTCTGTGCATTGACACAGCCCATGTGCAAGACCCTGACAGCCTGCGGGCGATGCTTGCGGGCATCAGCCGCGTCGCGCTGCAGGGCGAGGCGAAACTGCTTCTGGGCTGTGCGTCCTTCGCAGGCGCCGACGCCCGCCAACATGTGCCGGCGCTGGCCTATCTGGCGGCGCATCATCTCGGCCCTGCGGCGCAACGCCCCATCCCGAAGGCAGGCTGCGATACCATCGCCCTTTCGTCGCTTCGCGTGCAGGAAGCGCAAACAGGCTTGCGGCAGGTGCCAAAGCTCCTGCGTCTCTATCTGACGCTCGGGGGCTGGGTATCCGATCACGCCGTGATCGACCGCGAGCTTGACACTGTGCATGTGTTCACAGCAGTTGAGATCGCACAGATCCCGGCCCCGCTTCTGCGGTCCCTGCAAGGGCTTGCGCAGGGCTGAGTTTTTAACGCGCCGGTGTTGCGTTTTATGTTATGCTGATTATGTGTGTCGCTCCGGCATTGAGATGAAGGGCCGGGTGTTTTGGGGAAGGAATGACATGTCAGCGCGCATCGATCAGAAGCATCAGGCGTCGGCGGGGCTGTCGCGACTGGACCCGGTCTGGGAGCGGTTGCGCACAGAGGCAGAGGCCGCCGTCGCGAAGGAACCCTTGCTGGGGGGCGTGTTTCATTCCTCGATCCTGCATCACAAGACCCTGGAACAGGCGCTGTCTTTCCGCCTGTCGCAGAAATTGGCCTCGGCGGAATTGTCAGAACAGATCCTGCGCGAGACGATGGACGAAGCCCATGGGGCAGATCCCACCTTGGGCGAAGCGGCCCGCGCAGATATCGTCGCAACCTTTGAGCGCGACCCGGCCTGCACGCGTTTGTTGCAGCCGCTTTTGTTCTTCAAGGGCTTTCAGGCCGTTCAGGCCTATCGGATCGCGCATTGGCTCTGGTCGGAAGGCCGGTCGGATTTCGCAAGCCTGATCCAGATGCGCGTCTCGGAAGCGTTCGGTGTCGATATTCATCCGGGTGCGCGAATTGGCAAGGGCGTGATGATCGATCACGCCCATTCCATCGTCGTGGGGGAAACGGCTGTGGTGGGCGATAATGTGTCGATGCTGCATTCCGTGACGCTTGGCGGCACAGGCAAGGAAGATGGCGACCGTCATCCGAAAATCGGCAATGGTGTTCTGATTGGCGCAGGGGCGAAGGTTCTGGGCAATATCCGCGTCGGTGATTGCGCGCGCATTGCCGCCGGATCGGTCGTGCTGGAAGATGTGCCGGCGCGCAAGACCGTCGCCGGCATTCCCGCGCGGATCGTGGGCGAAGCCGGGTGCGCGCAACCATCGCTGACCATGGACCAGCTTTTCGGCGGCACGCCCGCCCCCTGAATGCAAAAGATGCGTGCCTGAAGCACGCATCTTGGTTTTGCAACGCCCCTGCCATGCATGGCGGCAGGCAGATGCAGGTCTGATTATGCAAGCATCGTGATCGGATTTTCCAGCAAGGCCACGACTTCCTTCAGGAATTCAGCCCCCAACGCACCGTCAATGACACGGTGGTCGACCGACAGCGTCATCGACATGACCGTGGCTACGGTCAATTCCCCGTCCTTGCCGACGACGGGTTTGCGAATACCGGCCCCCACTGCAAGGATCGAGCCATGGGGCGGGTTGATGACCGCGTCGAAATTCTCGATCCCGAACATGCCCAGATTGGAAATCGCCATCGCGCCGCCGATATATTCATGCGGGGCGAGCTTCTTGTTGCGGGCACGTCCAGCGAGATCCTTCATCTCGGCGGAGAGCGCGGAGAGCGACTTGAGATGCGCGTCTTTCAGCACGGGCGTGAAAAGCCCGCCCTCGACCGCCACAGCCACGGCCACATCCGAGGGCTTCAGGCGCAGCATCCGGTCACCTGCCCAGACCGCATTGCAGCCCGGCACCGCCTGAAGCGCCATGGCACAGGCCTTGATGATGAAGTCATTGACCGAAAGCTTCACACCGCGCGCTTCGAGTTGGCGGTTCAGATCAGCGCGGAAGGCCATCAGCGTATCGAGCTGCACCTCGCGGCGCAGGTAGAAATGCGGGATGGTCTGCTTGGCTTCGGTCAAGCGCGCGGCGACGGTCTTGCGCATGCCGTCAAGCGCCACCTCCTCGTAATCGCGCCCTTCATACATGCGCGCGACCTGGTCGGCGCTGGGGCCCGTGGCCATCGCGGCGGGCGCGGGTTTCGCAACTGCAGGCGCGGGTGACGCCGGGGCTGCTTCGGCGGCCTTGGGCGCGCTGGACGCCGCTTCGACATCGGCCTTGACGATGCGCCCATGTGGTCCCGAGCCGGTGATCTGGCTTAGATCCAGCCCTTTATCTGCCGCAATACGCCGCGCGAGGGGCGAGGCGAAGATGCGTGTGCCGTCGGCGCGCGGCGCGGGGGCAGGGGCCGCGGCCGGGGAAGCGGCCACGTCGGAGCCCCCTGCGGGGGCCGCCTCCGCGTCCGCGGAGGCTGTCGCCTCCGGCGCGGCCGCAGGTGGGGGGGCCATGTCGCCAGCGCTTTCGCCCTCATCGAGCAGAACCGCAATCGGTGTGTTCACTTTCACCCCATCCGTCCCGGCGGCGATCAGGATCTTGCCGATCACACCATCATCCACGGCTTCGAATTCCATCGTGGCCTTGTCGGTTTCGATCTCGGCCAGGATGTCACCGGAGGCGACGCTGTCGCCTTCCTTGACCAGCCATTTCGCAAGCGTGCCTTCTTCCATTGTCGGCGAGAGGGCGGGCATCAGGATTTCTGTTGGCATCTGTCTGGCCCCCTGTTCAGCGATATGTGACCTTGCGCACAGCCTCGACCACTTCATCGGTCGTCACCAGCGCAAGTTTTTCGAGATTGGCCGCATAGGGCATCGGCACATCCTTGCCGCAGAGATTGATCACTGGCGCGTCGAGATAATCGAACGCGTTCTGCATGACCACGGAGGTGATGTAATTGCCGACCGAGCTTTGCGGGAAGCCCTCCTCGACCGTGACCAGCCGGTTGGTTTTCATCACTGAGGCGAGGATGGCGTCAGTATCCATGGGCCGGATCGTGCGCAGGTCGATCACCTCGGCGCTGATCCCGTCCTTGGCCAGACGCTCGGCCGCTTCCAGCGCGTAGGTCATGCCGATCCCGAAGCTGACGATGGTCACATCCGTACCTTCGCGCCAGATCTTGGCCTTGCCGAAGGGGATGGTGAAATCGTCAAGCACCGGCACATCGAAGCTGCGGCCATAGAGGATTTCGTTTTCCAGAAAGATCACCGGGTTTGGGTCGCGGATCGCCTGTTTCAGAAGCCCTTTCGCATCGGCCGCCGAATAGGGCATCACGACTTTCAGCCCCGGAATATGGCTGTACCAGGCCGCATAGCACTGGCTGTGCTGCGCGCCGACGCGGGCTGCCGCCCCGTTCGGGCCACGGAACACGATCGGGCAGCCCATCTGCCCGCCGGACATGTAGAGCGTCTTGGCCGCCGAGTTGATGATATGGTCAATCGCCTGCATGGCAAAGTTGAAGGTCATGAACTCGACGATGGGGCGCAGCCCGCCAAAGGCCGCGCCGACCCCGATGCCCGCAAAACCGTGCTCGGTGATGGGCGTGTCGATCACGCGGCGCGCGCCGAACTCGTCGAGCAGCCCTTGGGTGATCTTGTAGGCGCCCTGATATTCCGCGACCTCTTCGCCCATGACGAAAACCTCGTCTGCGGCGCGCATTTCTTCGGCCATCGCGTCGCGCAGCGCTTCGCGGACAGTCTGGGTTTTCATTGCCGTGCCTTCGGGCCAGTCGGGCGACGTGTCGGCTTTGGGGGCCGCAGGCGCGGCCGCCGCTGTCGGGGGGGCGGCCTTCGCGGAGCCCCCTGCGGGGGCCGCCTTGTCGGCCGCGTCAGCCGCCGGGGCGGCTTCCGGCTGTGCCGCAGCCGAGGCGCTTTCCCCTTCGGCCAGAAGCACGGCAATTGGCGTGTTGACCTTCACCCCATCGGTCCCTGCCGCCACCAGCAGCTTGCCGATGACGCCATCGTCAACCGCCTCGAATTCCATCGTCGCCTTGTCGGTCTCGATCTCGGCCAGGATATCGCCCGAGGACACAGTGTCCCCTTCCTTGACCAGCCATTTTGCCAGCATGCCTTCTTCCATCGTCGGCGACAGGGCGGGCATCAGAATTTCAGTAGCCATGTGTCGTATTCCTCCCGGCGTCACGCGTAAATGTCAGTCCAGAGCTCTTCGAGCGCAGGCTCGGGGCTCTCCTTGGAAAACTCCGCAGCCTCGTTGACCACGGCCTTGATGTCGCGGTCGATGGCTTTCAGATC
>SKIM01000008.1 GCA_007116445.1 Natronohydrobacter sp. | reverse complement strand
TTGATCCGCCAGGTCCAGGCGGCGGCCTTGCGCAGCCAGTCATCCCCCGGCCCTTGCCCCGCAATCCCGATAGTCGCAGCGATCATGTCAAGCACGCGCGGCAGTCCGGCTTCCGGGTCGGGCGCGATCTCCAGCGTCACGATTTCTTCCTTGGCCGCGCGCAAAAGCGCCAGCGCGCGGTGGCCGGGGATGCGCGCATAGGCTTCGCGATGGTCGAAATAATCCGAGAATTTCGCGCCCTCCGCTTCCTTGCCCGCGATGACCCGTGCGGAAATGATGGCCTCGGCTTGCAGATAATTGCGCAGCCTGCCAAGCAATTGCGCATTCTCGCTGAGCTGTTCGACCAGAATATCGCGCGCCCCGTCCAGCGCCTCCTTGACGCTCGCCACCTCGTCCTTGACGAAAGGCGCAGCCAGTGTCTCTGGCGCGGCCCCGCGATGGTCGAGAATGGCCTGCAAGAGCGGCTCCAGCCCCTTCTCGCGTGCGATCATCGCTTTGGTGCGGCGCTTGGGCTTGAAGGGCAGATAGATATCTTCAAGCGCCGCTTTCGTCTGCGCCTCGGCAATCGCTTGCGCCAATACCTCTGTTAGCTTGCCCTGCTCTTTGATCGACGCCAGGATCACATTGCGACGCGCCTCCATGTCGCGCAGATACCCTAGGCGGTCCGCCAGCAAACGCAATTGTGTGTCATCCAATCCACCCGTGGCTTCCTTGCGGTAACGCGCCACAAATGGCACCGTCGCACCACTATCGAGTAATTCGACAGCAGCTGTGACCTGTGCGGGGCTGGCATTGATATCTGCGGCGATGACACGCGCAATCCGGGTTGCAATGCTTGTCAATTCTGGCCTTCCTTCCTAGACTCGTCAACGTTTGTGACCTACCCCTAGCAGACCGGACGGAGCAAGCGGCATTGTCGAAGTGAGCGACATGCTCTGTTTCCGAAACGTGGAATTGATTTACATTTGATTTACCAAAGCCGCCTAGAATGGAGAAACTGGAAACAGATGGGTCGGCGGAAGATCATGACGTATATCGGAGGTTTGCGGCGCGCTCAGAAGCGACATCTGCAGGTGACGGCCGATTTTGCGCTGATCACAATCAGCTTCATTCTTGCGCTGATCCTGTCGGCCACGCCCCTCTCGGCACTGACGCAACCATTTCTTTGGGTGAACCTGGCCATTGCGGCGGCCGTGACGATCGCGACCTTCACCCATCTCGGCCTCTATCGCGCGCTGCTGCGATATATCACAGGCGCATCAATCAACACGATTGTCGCGGGAGCAGGGCTGGGGGCTGTCGTGATGCTCATCCTCACAGCGCTGACCAGCGTCGATCTCTCCGCTGCCACGATTGCGATCCATACCATGGCCGTCGTGCTCAGCGTCGGGATGATGCGCTTCGGGGCGCGCGCAATGATCCGCAAACCGGCCTTGCGCGGGTGTATTCCAGTTGTCATATATGGAGCCGGTCGCGCAGGCCAACAACTTGTCGCGGCCCTGAATTACGGACTGGAATACAGACCCGTCGCCTTTGTGGATGACGATGATCGTTTGCACGGAACCACCATCAACAATGTGCCGGTCCATCCCAGCTCGGAACTGCAGGCGCTGATCGAAACCTGGGATATCCGAGAAATCCTCTTGGCGATGCCCTCCCTGAACCGCCCGCGCCGTCGCCGGATCGTGGCACGACTCGAATCGCTCGGGGTGGAGGTCAAGACCATTCCCACCATGAATGCGCTCATTTCCGGTCGCCAGCATTACACGGATCTGCGCCCGGTCGCCCCCGAAGACATGCTCGGCCGGGATCCAGTGCCGCCAAAGCCGGACCTGATGGCGCGCAACATCGAGGGCAAGGTGGTTCTGGTCAGTGGCGCAGGCGGCACGATCGGCGCGGAGCTCTGCCGACAGATCGTGGCCATCAATCCCGTCGCGCTGATCATGGTCGATATCTCGGAATATGCACTCTACGCCATCAGCACGTCGCTACAGGACGCGCGTGGCGCGTCCGGGCCCGAACTGATCCCGTTGATCGGCTCAACACAGGATGCCGGCCGCATGACCGAGATCCTGACGCGGCATAAGGTCGAAACCATCTATCATGCGGCAGCCTACAAGCATGTCGGACTGGTTGAAGACAACCCCATCGAGGGGATCAGAAACAACGTTTTCGGGACACAGACACTCGTGACCGCTGCGCGCGCCGCTGGGGTTAAAAGTTTCACGCTCGTATCCACAGACAAGACAGTGCGCCCGAAAAACATCATGGGCGCGACCAAACGTCTGGCCGAAATGATCTGTCAGATGGAAGCGCGAAGCCAAAGTGACTGCATCTTTTCCATCGTCCGCTTCGGCAATGTGCTGGGATCGTCCGGCTCTGTGATCCCGCGGTTTCGTGACCAGATAGAGCGCGGCGGCCCGGTGACCGTCACGCATCCCGACGTCACACGCTACTTCATGACAATAAGCGAAGCGGCGCAGCTTGTGATTCAGGCAAGTGCAATGGCGCGCGGGGGCGATGTCTTCGTTCTGGATATGGGTGAACCTGTACGCATCCTTGATCTCGCAAAATCCATGATCCGCCAACAAGGAATGGTGCCATATCTGGTAAACTCCTCAGCCGAAGTCGAGAGGAAGGGCGATGCCGGAGATATTGCGATCCAGATCACCGGATTGAAACCAGGTGAGAAGATGCACGAGGAACTTCTGATCGTGGGCAATCCCGAAGGCACGGAACATCCCCGGATCATGTCGGAAAAGATGCCGGTGCCCAACCCGGAAAACCTGACGAAGATCCTTTCGTCGCTGCAGACAGCAGTCGACAGGCATGATGTCACCAGCGCAAGATCGCTTCTGCAGGCTGCTCCCATCGATTTCACCCCATCGCACCCGCAAAGTGCCGAAAGCCACGCGGCTTTACAAAATCGTCGTGACGGGACGACAGGCCAGCATCTCAGGCTGGTGATCAATACCAGCTCGGCGAAGTAAGCAGCTGAATACACCGTAATTCTGCGATCTCATGCATGTGATGGGGCTGGTGCTTGCCACGCTGGCGGTGGCTTTGATGGCATCATTGACCAGTCGGTGATGGGTCTTGGCGATGTCTTCGTGGGCTTTCCATCGCGTCTTATGGCCATCGGATCGATCGCCCTGAACTGCCATTTCCGGTCGCACGGCATGTGTCGGCACGTGATTCCAGATCGCGGAAGTGAACCGCCGCTGAATGTGGCGCAAGACGAGCATGATACCGCAAGGTAAAATTGCCGTTGCCTTGCCGGTTATTCGCAAACTACGCAAAGAGCGCGAAACCAACAACGGCATAGCAGGCGGATGATGGCGCCAAAGTCCAGATCATGCCGGGCAAGCGGATTGCGGCTTTTGACGACCGGCTCGCCCGAATTATCAGACCGCTGATCTCGGCATCATCGGGCGGAATTTCGTGTTGAAGTTGGCGTTTCGCAACCTTAGCAGGCCGCCGCGCGCAAGTCCCTGCGACCGCAGCCCTATTGCGTTGCAGGCAAGCCGTCGAGCGCTTCAGCAAAGCCCTTGAGGAAGAATTCCGCATCTTCCTCGGTGAGCGACAGGGGCGGGCGTAGCTTCAGTGTCTCGCCGAAGCGGCCTGCGGCGCCGATCAGGATGCGTCGCGCGCGCATGGCTTCGGTCATACACCGCACGGTCACGCCCGCGTCGGGGCCTGACATTTCGATCCCAAGAAACAGGCCCGCACCGCGGATCGCGGCGATGCGATCACTGCGCGCGGCAATATCGCGAAGCGCCGAAAGCAGGGCGTCCCCGCGCCTTGCCGCATTTGCGATCAACCCCTCATCGCGGATCACCTCAAGCACCGCCAACCCTGCGGCCGCAGCGACGGGATTGGCACCGAAGGTGTTGAAATAGCCTGTGTCTTCGCAGAATTGTGCCAGCAATTCGGGCCGGGTTACCACACCCGCAATGGGATACCCGTTGCCCATGGGCTTACCTATTGTGACGATATCGGGCACGAACCCATGGCGCGAAAACCCCCACATGCCTGCGCCTGTGCGCCCAAAGCCGGGCTGCACTTCGTCGGCAATACAGAGCCCGCCTGCCGCCCGCGCCGCGTCTGCGGCCATCGCCAGAAAGCCCGGCGGGTCAGCATGGACCCCGTCGCTCGACAGGATCGAGTCGCAGATGAAAGCGGCGAGCCCGAAACCGGCAGCCTTCAGATCCGCCGAGGCCGTCGCAATGGCCGCCGCGAACCCTGCCCCCGGATCCGCGCCATAGGCCGCGACAGTCGGGGCTGCGACAATGCGGACATGCTCGGGGCAACCGCCACGGGTCCAGGACGCAGGTGAAATCTCGGTCACGGCACGCGTATTGCCGTGATAGGCCGCCTCAGTCACGATGAAACCGCGCGCATTGGTCGCCTTCATTGCGATCCGCATCGCCAGATCGTTTGCCTCGCTGCCGGAACAACACAGCACTGCGTTGGACAGCGCAACTGGCAGCGTCGCCTTGAGCTGTTCGAGATAAGTCTCGACTTTCGGGTGCAAATAGCGGCTGTTGATCGTCAGTTCCGAGACTTGCGCCGTGATTGCAGCGGTCACATGCGGGTGGCAGTGGCCGACAGACATGACATTGTTGTAAAAGTCGAGATAGCTTGTCCCATCAGCGGCTTCCAGCCACTGGCCGCGCCCGCGCACCAGTTCAATCGGCTGGTCGTAGAACAGCACCGAAGCGGCACCGAAATTGGCAAGCCTGCGGGCCAGGAGGGCGTCACCTCCCGCTATGCCCTGAAATGCATTCATGTCGAGAATGGAACGGCTGCGCGCAGTCATGGCAGGCGATCAGGCCCAGCTGTTCCGCCATGCTGTGTCAACCAGCGCTCGGCCAGTTCAAGCGTGCCGCTTGTATAGGCGCCGAGCCCGACCTCTTGCGCCGTGGGGGTTTCCGCATGGCTGGCGATCCAGGCAGTCAGCATCATGCGACGCAGCATCACAAAGGCCGGGATCATCGCCACATCTTCATCGGCAAGCGGGGCGACACGCCGATACCCAGCCACCCAGGCTGCTGCCAGCTCCGGGATGAAAGGTTCCGTTTCCAGAAAACTGACGGCAGCGGCGAAGTCATAGACAAACCAGCCAAAACCGCAATCATCGAAGTCGATCACGCCCAGCCGGTCCCCCTCGACCAACAGATTCGCAAGCCGAAGATCCGCATGAATCAGCCCGAACCGCTCCGCCGCCATCCCGTAAGCTGCTGTGCGGGCCTGCAATGCGTCAGCACATTGTTGCAGTAGCTGAACGCCCAGTGCGTCCAGCCCCAGACCGTCGCGCCATGAGCCCCAATGCGGGGCATCGCCGATGGTCCGGGCGAAATCCCATGTCTTGCGGGTGAAGCCCTTGGGCGGCGTCCATCGGCGGGCATGGCCGTGCAGTCTCGCACTGATTTCGCCCAGCAGCCCGAAGCCTTCGACCAACCCGGCCCCTGCCTGGGGTTCAGTGCCTGACATGAAGGCAAAGGCCGCAACATGGCGCATCTCCTCGTCGTGGTGAAATGTCGCCAGCCTTGCCCCTGTCCTGGTTGGGATCGGCGCGGGCGTGGCCACGACGCCATCAGCGCGCAGCGCGTCGATCCAGGCAATTTCGGACTCGATCTCGGTCGTGGTGTGATAGGCAGGCCGGTGCACGCGCAGGATCATCGGCGCTGCCTGATGTGGATCGTCAGCGCGAAAGGTTGCGTTTTCCGATACGGTCAGCAGCGCGATCCGGGTGTCCTGCGACAAGCCCCATTGCGGCGCCACGATCTCGACCCCTTGGTGCAATGTCGCGAGGAACGCGTCTTCATAAAGTCCCGCCATCCCGGAGCCCCGATCCCTTTATGGCAAGCGCGGCCTCGCTCAGGCGTCGCCTGACCGCCAGCGCTCCTGCATTCTGCAGGGGCACGGTAATTGGAAAGTCCGGCCCTCTCAAGTTTTTCCCGGCGCATTTTTCGGCTCCCCAAGCCATTCAGGCTTGGGTATCCTGCCGATCCCTGCCTTCGAGCGCCGCGCCGGCGGGCGCATCATCATCACGTCATCGATCACGGCGCCGATCACTGGCTATCCGGGCTGGACGCATTACGCTGCGTCAAAGGCCGGGCAACTTGGCTTCATGCGCAGCGCCGCCATGGAAATGTCGCGCTATGGCGTGACCGTCAACGCAGTGATGCCGGGCAATATCTGCACCGAAGGGCTGGCCGATCTGGGCGACGACTATCTGCGCCAGATGGCCGGGTCGATCCCGCTCAGGCGGCTGGGCAATGTCGATGACATCGGCAATGCCGCGCTGTTCTTGGCGTCGGTTGAAGCGAATTACATCACCGGACAGACAATTGTCGTGGACAGGGGACAGGTTCTGCCGGAATCCCTCGACGCGATGAAGGAAATCTGAGCGCGGCTTACGGGCGCCGAGCAGCGCTTCCGCAATTGCTCCGACATGCGCAGCGGCACAGGATGGGCCATGTTGTGCGCATTGGTGATAGCCCATCGACCGCTCCGGCGCCCTTTCAGCTAGCCCCGCGCGCAGAAGATGTAGCGCGTCTGTTGATGGTATTTTTCGCCCGGTCGCAGGATGGCGGAGGGAAACCCCGTCTGGTTCACCGCATCCGGCCAGACCTGCGCCTCCAGGGCGATACCGGCATGGCGACCGAAAGGCCGTCCCCCCGGCCCGCGCGCATCGGGTTTGGGCAGATGATTGGCCGTGTAAACCTGCAGGCCCGGTTCGGTCGTCTGCATCTGCATCACCAGACCCGAACGCGCCGAGCGCAGGCAAGCTATATCGCGCAACGGCCCGCGCGCCTGCGACAGGCAGAAATTATGGTCCAGCGCCACCTCCGACAGGCTGCGCTCTGCGCGGAAATCGAAGGCAGTGCCCGCAACCGGGACGATCTCGCCAGTGGGGATCTGGTCGTCATCAACGGGCAGGTAGCGTTCCGCGGCGATCTGCAAGCTGTGATGCGCCAGAGATGCACTGTCATCGAGCGTGAAAAATCCGTGATGCGAGAAATTGCACAATGTGGGCTTGTCGGTCGTGGCGTGGATGTCGAAGGCCAGCGCCGTGTCCTGCAGCGCGATGCGCAGGCGCAGGGTCAGCGTGCCGGGAAAGCCCATCTCGCCATCGGGCAGGGTCAGTGCGAGCGTCACCTGATCGGCCTCATGCGCTGTAACCGACCAGAGCTGCGCCGCACTGCCACGCGCGCCGCCATGCAGGCAATGCCCGCCCGGCATGTTGCGCGCAAGCTGATAGCGCTGCCCGCCAAGCACCATCTGGCCGTTCGCGATGCGATTGGCACAGCGTCCGACCATCGCGCCGAAATACTGCATCGACCCCAGATAGGGCGCGAGATCCTCAGCCCCCAGAACCAACGGATGCGCCACGCCCGCCAGTCGCAGATCCTGCACGATCGCGCCCAGCGTCAGCACATGCGCTGAAAGCCCGCCCGCGCGCAGACAGACGCGCTCAACCGCGCGCCCGTCGGGGAGGTGTCCGAAAATCTCAGCCATGACGCCGGGCCTTTTCGCCGCTCACACGCTCAGACAGATGTATTTCATTTCCAGATAATCATCCGTGCCATGGCGGCTGCCCTCGCGCCCCAGCCCCGATTGCTTGACGCCGCCGAAAGGGGCAATCTCGGTCGAGATCAGGCCGGTATTCACCCCCACAAGCCCGTATTCCAGCGCCTCCTGGACACGGGTGATGCGGCCGATATCGCGGGCGTAGAAGTAGCAGGCCAGCCCGAAGATCGTGTCATTGGCCTGCGCGATGGCTTCGGCCTCCGTGTCAAACCGGAACAGCGGCGCGAGCGGGCCGAAGGTTTCTTCCTGCGCGACTTTCATCGCGGGCGTCACCCCGGTCATCACGGTCGGCTCGAAATATTGCCCGCCATTGCCATGTCTGCGCCCGCCGGTCAGGATCTTGCCGCCCTTGGCCAGCACATCGGCGATGTGATCTTCGACCTTTTCCACGGCAGCTTCATTGATCAACGGGCCAAGATCGCTGCCCTCTGCCAGCCCATCGCCGACGCGCAGTTTTTCCACGGCGGCTTTCAGCTTTTCGGCAAAGGCATCATAGACGCCTGACTGCACATAAATGCGGTTGGCACAGACGCAGGTTTGCCCGTTATTGCGATATTTCGAGATCATCGCCCCTGCCACGGCGGCGTCCAGATCCGCATC
>SKIM01000099.1 GCA_007116445.1 Natronohydrobacter sp. | reverse complement strand
GCAAAATCCGAGATCACAGCGACACCCGGCGGCATCGGGCCATCAAACCGCGCGAGTTCCGCGCCCGCCTGCGACAGCCCGACTTCGCGCGCGATCATGGGGGTGAAATCCACCAGACCGGCCTCGATCATAGCCAGCATCGACGGGTATTTATGCGCGGGCATTCCCCGCGTCCCGTAAACCGCCAGGTTCTTTTGATAGACCGCGCTCATGTCGATTTCCATCCGCGCCGTGTGGCCTACGGGCATGCCCACCTGCACGTGGCGCCCCAGTGCGCGCAGGCAATGCAGCGAGGAATTGGTGGTTTGCGCGATCCCCAGCGCCTCGACGGAGACATGCGCACCGCCGCCAGTGATGTCGCGGATCGCCGCGGCCACATCCCCGTCGCGCGCGTCCAGCGCCGCGTCGGCCCCAAGGCTGCGCGCATGGTCGAGCTTTTCAGGCACCACATCGACCACCACCACCCGCGCCCCCAGCGCCCGGCCCAGGATCAGCGTCGCAAGCCCGATCCCGCCCGTGCCATGCACCGCCAGCCATTCCCCGGGCCGCAGCGCCGCGCGGTCGGTGAGCGCGTGAAAAGCCGTGGTCACGCGGCACCCAAGCGAGGCCGCGAGCACGGGCGACATGCCCTCGGGCAGGCGCGCGAGGTTATGCGCATGGGCCACACCGACATATTCGGCAAAAGCACCGGGTTCGACGAAACCCGGCAGGCGCTGGTCAGGGCAGGTATTCGACACGCCTGAGCGACATGCGGGACAAGTGCCACAGGCGAGAATGAAAGGCGCGATGACGCGGTCGCCCACGGACCAGCCCGAACGCGGCCCCGCGGCCACCACTTCGCCGCAATATTCATGTCCCGGAATCTGGCCGGGCTTCACGCGCGGATGCTCGCCCACCCAGCCATGCCAGTCCGAGCGGCAGATCCCGCAGGCCAGCGTGCGCAACACGACCCCGTCCTCCTCCAGAACCGGATCGGCCACGTCCTCCAGACTCAGATCCTGACGATACGCTCTGAGAACGGCTGCCCGCATGTCTTCCCCCTGCCCTTGTGTCAGGCGCGGATGCTGCCCTGCCCGGCGGGGTTGGTCAAGCCTCAGACAGGCTCCAGCCGGTAG
Organism: Natronohydrobacter sp.; assembly: GCA_007116445.1. Classification (GTDB taxonomy): domain Bacteria; phylum Pseudomonadota; class Alphaproteobacteria; order Rhodobacterales; family Rhodobacteraceae; genus Roseinatronobacter. Next base: position 7,133 of record SKIM01000099.1, on the reverse strand, counting down.
CTTTCGATCACTGTATTGGCGAGCAGCTTCTCGCACATCTGCTGCAGCTGCGCTTCGGCGCGCGCGGCGTCCTCTTCGGCCAGATCCAGTTCGATCATCTTGCCCTGACGCACGGAATTGACCCCATCAAAGCCCAGCGATCCCAGCGCATGGCGGATGGCTTCGCCCTGCGGATCGAGCACGCCGGATTTCAGGGTCACGAATACACGATATTTCATGGTCTCAGACCTTTCAATTCATCAGCTTGGGCTTGGTGATCGGTGTGGGCGATTTTGGCATGACGCCCAGCCGCCGCGCGACTTCGGAATAGGCATCGGTCAGATTGCCCAGATCGCGGCGGAACACATCCTTGTCGAGCTTCTGGCCGGTCTTCATGTCCCAGAGCCGACACGAATCGGGGCTGATCTCATCGGCGACCACAAGACGCTGCATGTCGCCTTCGAATTGGCGCCCGATCTCGATCTTGAAATCCACCAGCTTGATGCCGACTGCCAGCATGATGCCGGACATGAAATCATTGACCCGCACGGCAAGCCCGACCATGTCATCGAGATCCTGATGGCTGGCCCAGTTGAAGGCGAGGATCTGATCTTCCGTGACCAGCGGATCGCCAAGCGCATCGTCCTTGTAATAGAATTCGATGATCGGGCGGGGCAGCGGCGTGCCTTCCTCGATCCCAAGACGCTTGGAAATGGACCCGGCCGCGACATTGCGTACGACAACTTCCAACGGAATGATCTCGACCGCGCGGATCAGTTGCTCGCGCATGTTGATGCGGCGCATGAAATGCGTGGGCACGCCCATCTGGTTCAGACCGGTCATGAAGAATTCGGACAGGAGATTGTTCAACACGCCCTTGCCTTCGATCACATCGCGCTTTTCTGCGTTGAAGGCCGTGGCATCATCCTTGAAATATTGAACAAGCGTCCCCGGCTCAGGGCCTTCATAGAGAATCTTGGCCTTGCCTTCGTAGACTTTGGTGCGGCGTGCCATGTTATTCTCCGGTGCTGGTTGGATCTGAGGAATAGAGCTGCCTATAGCCCGTCCCGTCTTTCGTAGCAAGGCGGCCTGTTTGGGGCCAAACCTGCCGGATTGCACCTTGAACCTGCGGCCTGCGCGGGTCATATCAGAAGCGACCCCATGGTGACAACACGAGGCCAGATATGACCAGCTTCAATGACCGCGAACGCGCCTTTGAAAACAAGTTCGCACATGATCAGGAAATGATGTTCAAGGCAGTGGCACGCCGCAACAAGAAACTCGGGCTCTGGGCCGCGGGTCTGCTTGGCAAGGCCGGTGACGAGGCGGAAGCCTATGCGATGGAAGTGATCCGCGCCGATTTCGAGGAAGCGGGCCATGAGGACGTCGTGCGCAAGCTGGTAAGTGACCTGTCAGGTGTAAGCGATGAAGCCGCGATCCGCGCTAAAATGACCGAGCTTCTCAGCGAAGCGAAGGCCGAACTCTCAGAAGGCTGAAACCAGCATTCTGCCCCCTGCATCTTGACGCCTGCCCTTGGCAGGCGCACCCTCTGCCAGCTGTGAGAGATCCCCATGCCCAACGCCCTCGCCGATCTTCTGTCCGAACGCGACTGGCTTCTGGCCGATGGGGCGACAGGGACGAATCTTTTCAACATGGGTCTGTCTTCCGGCGACGCGCCGGAGTTGTGGAATGCCGATCAACCCGACAAGATCCGCGCCCTCTATCGCAACGCCGTCGATGCCGGGTCAGACCTGTTCCTGACCAATACATTCGGCGGCAATGCCAGCCGTCTGGCGTTGCATGACGCCCAGTCGCGGGTTCATGAGTTGAACCGTCTGGGCGCCGCGCTGGGCCGCGAGATCGCCGATGCCAGCGGACGCAAGGTCATTGTCGCAGGATCGGTCGGACCGACGGGCGAAATCATGGCCCCGATCGGTCCGCTGACCCATGCGCGGGCTGTCGAGATGTTCCATGAGCAGGCCGAAGGGCTGAAGGCGGGCGGTGCCGATGTGCTCTGGATCGAGACGATTTCTGCGCCCGAAGAATACAAGGCCGCAGCCGAGGCCGCGAGGCTTGCCGATATGCCCTGGTGTGGCACGATGAGCTTCGACACCGCCGGGCGCACGATGATGGGCGTGACCTCTGCGGCGATGGTGCAGATGGTGGGCAAGCTCAGCTATCAGCCGCTGGCTTTTGGCGCCAATTGCGGTGTCGGTGCGTCAGACCTGCTGCGCACCTTGCTGGGTTTCGTCGATGCAGAGCCTGACCTGCCGCTGATCGCCAAGGGCAATGCGGGCATTCCGAAGTTTCACGACGGGCATATCCATTATGACGGCACCCCGGAACTGATGGCCGATTATGCCGTGCTGGCACGCGATTGTGGTGCGAAGATCATCGGCGGATGCTGCGGCACCATGCCAGAGCATCTGCGCGCCATGCGCGCCGCGCTGGAAGATCGCGCCCCTGGCCCACGCCCGACGCTTGAGGCGATCTCAGCGGCGCTGGGCGGTTTTTCCTCAGCCCTCGATGGCACTGAAGCCGATGGCACAGGCCCTGCCCCGGCACGGCGCGGACGTCGGCGGCGCGACGCCTGAGCACAGCGCGACCACACAAACAGGTCGCGCAGATCGCGGCCCATGTCGCAATTGGGACAGTGCAGCGCGTCAAACTGCCGCAAATCAGCTGATATAGACTCACACTGGCCCTGCTGGGGCCGGCCGCAAAGGATCAGCGCGATGTCCGAAAACGACGAAGAAATCATTCTCTCTGACCTGTCCGATGAAGAGCTTGTCGATCAGATGATGGATGATCTCTATGACGGCATGAAGGACGAGATCGAAGAAGCGGTCAGAATCCTGCTGGACCGCGGCTGGACCCCGTATGACATCCTGACAAAAGCGCTGGTCGCAGGCATGACCATCGTCGGCCACGACTTCCGCGACGGGATCCTGTTCGTGCCCGAAGTGCTGCTGGCGGCCAATGCCATGAAAGGCGGCATGGCGATCCTGAAGCCGCTGCTGGTCGAAACCGGCGCGCCACGCATGGGCAAGATGGTGATCGGCACGGTGAAGGGCGATATCCATGACATCGGCAAGAACCTCGTCGCGATGATGATGGAAGGCGCGGGCTTTGAAGTGGTGGATATTGGCATCAACAATGCAGTGGAAGCCTATCTCGACGCACTCGAACGTGAACAGCCCGATATTCTGGGCATGTCGGCGCTGCTGACCACAACCATGCCCTATATGAAAGTCGTCATCGATACGTTGGTCGCGCAAGGTAAGCGCGATGATTACATCGTGCTGGTGGGCGGGGCGCCGCTGAATGAGGAATTCAGCCGCGCCATCGGGGCCGATGCTTATTGCCGCGACGCAGCTGTGGCCGTGGAAACCGCCAAAACCTATGTCGCGCGCAAACACAATCAGATGAGCGCAGGCTAGGACTGAACACCTAGAGCAGGATGATGTTTGATAGAAACATCATCCTGCTCTAGGTACATCGTGGTCGCGTGATTTCTGAGGAAAACCGGGTTCCGCTTTTCCTCATCACGCCCATAGCCCCGCGCCGCGCTCAGCCGGCGGGAGTGACAGACGGCGGCGGTGCACCGCCCTCGATCGCCTCGGCCATGAGCTTGTCAGATCCTGCTTCGACCACACGCTCCAACTCGGCCAGAAACGCGCGCGGCTCCTGCCCTGCCGGGATCGCTGGCAGGAATTCGACAACCGCCAGGCCGGGTCTGCGATACAGGCTGTGACGCGGCCAGAACATGCCGACATTCGTGGCAACAGGCACGCAATCCTGCCCCAGTTCCTGATAGAGCGCCGCTGTCCCTACCTTGTATGGCTTGACAACGCCCGGGGCGACACGGGTGCCCTGGGGATAGATGATCAACTGGCCCGGCTTCTGAACCCCGGATTTGACCCGCGCGATCATCGCCTTGATCGCCTGACCGCGTTTGCCGCGATCCACAGGCACACAGCCGATACGCAGCCCGTACCACCCCAGAATAGGCGCCCAGACGAGCTGCTTTTTCATGATGAAACGCCCCCGTGGCAGCGCACCAAAGATCATCAGGATATCGAGGAAAGACTGGTGCTTGGCCGCAATCAATACGCCACCCGATGGCACCGGCCCACGCACTTCGGTGCGCAGCCCGACCATCCAGGCGGCGGACCAGCGCACATAGCGGCAGTAATCCTGACAGGCCCGCAACGCCCCGTCGCGGGTGATCAGCGCATAGGGCAGATAGACCACCCCGACCACCAGCATGGCGACATACATCTGCCCGATGAACACCACCGAGCGCAGCCATTGAATCGCGTATCGCATCAGGTCACTCCGCGTAGGATGTGGAAAGCTGTCGCCATGCTCGACGACCAGGCCAGCACGAATGTCAGCGCCGGAATGCTCAGCGGCCAGAGCCAGCTGAGCCCGTGAAACCCGATGCCGGCCAGCACCGGAACAGCGCTTGCTGGGTCAGGCAAGGCCAATAGCGCGGCCATGCCGAGCGCTGTGCCCACCCCCGCCCCGGCCAGCGCCCGGCGCGAGATCCGGCGCACGAAGGCACGCGCGATAAAGCGGTCCCGCGCGCCCACCAGACGCAGCACCCGGATCACCTGGCGATTGGCCGACAGCGCGACACTGGCCGCAAGCGTGACGATGGCGGTCATCACCCCGCCAATCAGCACCAATGACAGCAGTGCAAAGCTCTGCAACCGGCTGGCCGCCTGCACAAGCGGCCTGCGCCAGCGGGTATGATCATCATATACGGCACCCGGCGCTTCGGCCGCCAGCCGCAGACGCAACCCCTGCCGATCCGGGCCACCACCGAATTCGGTCACCTCGATCAGGCGCGGCAGCGGCAGCATGTCCAGCGGCAGGTCCGGGCCAAGCCAGGGCTCCAGCAAGGCGGCTTGATCAGATTGCGCCATCACTGTCGCCGCGGCGATACCCGGTGTCGTTCGCAACACTTCAAGCACCTGCGCGGTCTGGGCCTCAATCTCGTCGGGCTGGGCTGCAATACGCACTGTCGCGGTCTCTGACAGCGCCTGCGCCCAGCTATCGGCCAGCCGCGCCGCACTCATGGACAGCGCCAGCGCGAAGACCGCAAGAAACGCCATCGCCGCAGCGCTGAGCGTGACCAGCCAGACATTCTGCCCTGCCTTGGGGACCACCAGATCCGCGATCGGCCTTGTGCTCATAGTTCTGCCCCTGCCAGTTGCAGCTTGCGCCCGGCAATGCGCATCACCCGCGCCTGCACCTGTGCCTTGGCAAAGCGGATCAGCGTCAGATCATGCGTCGCGATAACCACAGCTGTGCCCATGCGGTTCAGCTCGATTATCAGCATCAGCAGACGCTGGGACATTTCCCAATCGAGATTGCCCGTCGGCTCATCCGCCAGCAGCACACTCGGTCCCGCAACAATCGCACGCGCGAGAGCGGCGCGCTGACGCTCGCCGCCCGACAATGTCGGCGGCTTGGCATCTGCGCGATCCGTCAACCCCACCCACCCCATCAGGTCATCCAGATCACTGCCCGAGATCGGTCGCCCTGTGGCCGTCAGCGGCAGCGCAACATTCTGCGCCAGCGTCAGGTGATCAAGAAAGCTGCAATCCTGATGCACGACGCCGATCCGCTCGCGCACCCCCGCCAGATCATCGCGCGACATTGCGGCCAGATCGCGCTTGAGCAGCGTCACGCTTCCGGAACTGGGCTTCAATTCACCATAGCAAATCTTCATGAACGTGCTCTTGCCCGCACCAGATGGCCCAGTCAGGAAATAAAAGCTGCCCGGCTCCACCTGCACCGTGACATCACGAAACAGCGCGCCCCCACCATAATCATGAGACACGGCATCAAGAGAAATCATCGTGACGTTTCCGTAAATCGCACAGCCAGTCGGATCATTCCCACGATTTCGGCCATAAAACTGTGTCCTTTTTGGCAAAAATGGTTAATGCTGTTGGCCTTTGTCTTGACGCTTGCTACAACATTAAGAAAACAAGGCCAATGCCCCTTTATGGCGTCGAGCAGGTAGATGTGATGCGTATTGTTTGTCCGAATTGTAATGCTCAATACGAAATCGACCCGGCACTTTTGCCGCCGGAGGGGCGCGAAGTCCAGTGTTCAGGCTGCGGCACTGTCTGGTTTCAGAAGCCGGGCGAGACGACACCCATCGCCGCCGCCTCACAGCCCGAACTGAGCGCCGCGCCCGACAAGGCCGCTCAGCCTGCGGCGGAACCGACCCCAGAGCCTGATACCCCGCCAGAGCCGGATGCGCCTGAGCCAACCGAGATGGCAGCACCCCAATCGCCCCCCCCTGTCACCAGCGCCCCCAAACCCGTTGATGAAAAAGTCCTTGGCATCCTGCGCGAGGAAGCGGCCTTTGAAACGCGCCAGCGCGAACGCGACAGGAGTGTTCTTGAATCCCAGCCGGAACTCGGGATCCTTGGGGCCGCCCCCTGGCCCAGCACAGCGACACCGGGCAAGATGGACGCCTCTGACAGCAGCACTCAGCATAGCGATACGCTACTCAAGGAAACTCCCGGAACAAACGCTCCGGCCTTTCCTGATATCGACGATATCAGCGCGACACTTGAACCCATCGGGCGCGGACGCAAGTTCAGCGCGACTGCGAGCGACAGCGCGTCCCCGACAGAGAACAACGCTGAATCCGCGCAAAGCAATTTTCTGCGCGGCTTGATCTGGCCGATCGTGGTTGCGGCTGTGCTGATGGCCCTCTATCTCGCGGCCCCAGCGCTGAGCAGGACAATCCCCGCCATCACCCCTGCCCTCGCTGGATATGTCATGCTTGTTGATGGTCTGCGCGACAGTCTGGCCGGCCTGTTCGGGCGCTGACCGCGCAGACCGATATCTGCGACGCAGTTCTGGATCGGCCGCCGTAGATCTGCTTCGTCAGGTCATGAGCATGATCCTCAGATTTGCCCATCGCCGTGCCTTTGTTGTGGGTCTTGCAAATTCCCGGACACTCATTTCGGTAAATCGCGGACAGAGATTTCAGCAATTCCCAAGCGGACCGCGAAACCCGCGTCGGCTGCGAGGGACAGGTCACTCGGGTCACAGTCTGAAGGACGCAGGCCGGGCCCGTAGAGCTTTGCGGTGCCGAGGAACTCGGACAACATCCCGAGCGCATC
>SKIM01000288.1 GCA_007116445.1 Natronohydrobacter sp. | reverse complement strand
CTTTGAAGACCCCTGCTGTAGCGTAGGGCCAGAGCGCTGCATCCCAAGGGCGCTGCCACTCAGACAGTGCAATCCCCTCAGCCGCCAAAGCCGGTTGCGCGTCATCCAGCCAGTTGCGCAATGGACCGCGCGGCACGAACCCCGTGATCACCTGACGCGCGCCGCAAGCCTTGGCCCAGCGCGCCAGATCGCGCGCATCACCTGCCCGTTTGACCTGCGCGTCAAGGCCCAGCCGTGCGGCGGCGTCTTCCAGTGCCGCGCGTTCAAATTCCGCGACCGCGTCTGACACGTCCCGATGCGACCGCAAATGCGACACTTCCAGCGCGATGCTTCCGCTCAGGCTCCAGCCTGCCAGTTCCGCCGCGCGCAGCCCGCAATCTTCTTCCGTCAACAACAGCAAGCTCGGCATGCCTTCGGCCACCGCGCCTGGGGCACGCAGCGGCGTCACTGGTGGCAGGCCCTCAGGCTCTGTGTCTTCCAACCCCTTGGTCACGACCGCCAGATCCGGGTCGCGCGGTACAAATCTCTGCCCAGTGAATTTCGCGATATTCCAGGCCTTGGCCTCGTAGAATTTGCCGCGCGTATGCAACCCCGCCACCCAGCGCCAGGACAGTGTATTCGAGGCCGGATCGCCATCGAGCAAATGACGATAGAAAAAATCGGCGCCCAGTCGCCATGGCAGGCCCAATGTGAAAATCCAGATCGAGGCGAACCACATACGCGCATGATTATGCAGATAGCCAGTCTCAACCAGCTCCTGCGCCCAGGCGTCAAAACAAGCGATCCCGGTCTGGCCATCTTCGGCCCGCGCCAGCTCTCGACGCAACGCGCGGTCGCGCTCAAGGGCCGCCAGATCTTCCGACAGCCCATCGCGATAGCCTGTCCAGATCGCCGGGCGATGTTCCAGCCAGCCCTTGAAATAGCCGCGCCAGGCAACCTCTTGCAGGAATTTCTCAGCCCCCTCGGCCCCATGCGCGGCCAGCGCCGCTTCGACGACTTCCTCTTCCAGCACCAGCCTGCGGCGCAAATACGGTGAGAGGCCGGACACATCGAGATGTCGCTCTGGCCCCAGATCGAAATTCCGCCCCGCGGCGTAACGCTTGCCCATGCGCGGAATGAAGGCCTCAAGCCGCGCCAGACCTGCCGCGCGTGTCGCTGTCTCAAATCTCATGGCCTCGCCCCGATCACTTGTATCGACGCGCACTTAGCGTCACATCACCGGGTTTCAATTGCCGCGGCCCTCAGCGCCGCCCAAAGAGCTTTTCGATGTCGTCCAGCCCAAGCGCAACAGAGGTCGGGCGGCCGTGATTGCACTGGCCTGAAAGCGGCGTCGCTTCCATCTCGCGCAAGAGCGCGTTCATCTCTTCGACGCGCATCACGCGGCCTGAACGCACCGAACCATGGCAGGCAATGCGCGACAGGACCGCATCGATCCGGGCTTCCAGCCCCCGACTATGGCCCTGATCTTCCAACTCGTCGAGAATGTCCCGGATCAGCCCGCGCGCATCTATCTGACCCAGAATCGCCGGGGTTTCGCGCAGCATCACGCTACTGCCCCCGAAGCCCTCGATCACCAGCCCCAGCTGCGCCAACTCTGGCGCCAGGGCCAGCAAGGCCGCGCATTCTGAGTGCGACAGCTCGATGATCTCGGGGATCAGCAGCGCTTGGGTCGCGATGCCGTTTTCCGCACGCTGCCGCTTGAGCCGCTCATAAACCAACCGCTCATGGGCGGCATGTGCGTCGACGATGACCATACCATCCGCAGTTTGGGCAATGATGTAATTCTCGTGAATTTGCGCCCGAGCGGCCCCAAGCGGCGCATCCTGCGGCACATCGAGTTGCGGCGTTTCGGCGCGCGCGGAGACAGCGTCGCGCGCTGGCCAGAGCGCCGGGGCTTCGGCCATGCCTTGCGGGGCCTGCATCTGATACGCGCTGCGCAAGGCACCAGCGGGAGCGCGCTCCATCTGATAGACAGGGCGCTGCGGGGGCTGTTGCATCGCGCCCAGCATGGCCCCTGCGACAGTGCTCGACGCGCGATGCCCGGCCCCTGCCAGCGCATGACGCAAGCCAGAGACCACCAACCCGCGCGCCAAGCCGGGATCGCGAAAGCGCACTTCGGATTTCGCCGGATGCACATTCACATCGACCAGTTCCGGCGCGCAAGTCAGGAAAAGCGCAACAACCGGGTGGCGGTCGCGCGACAGCACATCCGCATAGGCTGCGCGCAACGCCCCCAGCAGCATCTTGTCGCGCACAGGGCGACCATTGACGAAAAGATATTGCGCCACAGCCGCGCCGCGCGAATAGGTCGGCAAGCCTGCGAAACCCGTCAGATGCAGCCCGTCACGCTCGGCATCGATGCGCAGCGCATTGTCGGTGAACTCGCGCCCCAGCACATCCGCCATCCGTTCTTCAAGCGCGTCGAACAGCGCGCCCTGCGCGGCATCGGCGCGAAACATCTCGCGCGCTGCGCCCTCTGACACATCCGCCAAGGTGAAACTGATATAGGGTTCGGCGAGGGCGAGCCGCTTGACCACATCGCCAATCGCCTGCGCTTCGGCCCGGTCTGTGCGCATGAACTTCAACCGCGCGGGCGTGGCGTAGAACAGATCGCGCAGCGTGACTGTGGTGCCGTATTGCGCGGCTTCCGGGCGCGGGGCGCTCATTCGACCGCCCTCGACCGTGATCGCCGCACCCTCCTCGCCCGCTGCGCGGGTGGCGATGCTCAGCCGCCCCACAGCCCCCAGCGAGGGCAGTGCTTCACCACGAAAGCCGAAAGAATGGATGTTCAACAAGTCCGAGCCGTCGATCTTGGACGTGGCATGGCGCGACAATGCCAATGGCAGATCTTGCGGGCGCATGCCATGCCCGTCGTCGCGCACCCGGATCAGGGTCTTGCCGCCATCGGCATAGGACACGTCAATGCGCGTGGCCCCTGCATCGAGCGCATTTTCCACCAGTTCCTTGACCGCCGAAGCTGGGCGCTCGACCACCTCGCCGGCGGCAATGCGATTGACGGCAGCTTCATCAAGCTGCCGTATCTCAGGGCGTATGTTGCGATCTGGGGCGTTCATGCCACATGATGTAGCATGAACGCCGGGCGACTGCCAAGCCTAGTTCAGCCCGACAGGCTGTCCCACGACCACAAAAAACAGCGCCTCGGGGTCGAACAGACGGGCTGCCACCTCATTGACCTCCTCAAGCGTCAAGGCGTCAATCAGGTCATTGCGGATATTGACATAATCTTCATCAAATCCCTGAAACTGCATCGATGCCATGATCGCGGCGATGGACGCGTTGCCATCGAAGCGCAGCGGATAGGCGCCGGTCAGATAGGTCTGGATGCGGGACAATTCCTCATCAGTCACACCTTCACGCGCGATCTGCGCCCATTCTTCGCGCAACAGCTCTATCACCAGCTCGACATTGGCATTATCCGTGGACACACGACCCTGATAGGTTTCGCCCAACGCACCAGAGGATAAAAACGCACCAACCCCGTAGGTCAGCCCGCGTTCTTCCCGCAAACTGCGCATCAGCCTTGTGCCAAAGCGTCCACCACCGAAAATTTCATTCACCACAAAAGCCGTCAGGAAATCGGGGGCGTCACGCGGGATTCCACGATGACCGAACGCGATGACCGATTGCGGACCGTCAAAAGGCAAGATCTCCAAGCCCGGTCCGGCCAGAAACGCGGCGCGCTCCGGGATCGGCTGGCCTTCCTCCGGGATGCCCTCGAACAGCCGGTCGAGCAGCGCCGCCAGATCATCGGCGGAAATATCCCCGGCTGCACCGATGAACACCCGGTCGCGCGCAATCGCCGCGCCATGCGCCGCGATCAGATCTTCGCGCTGCAGCGCTTCGACAGTCTCGGGCGTGCCATTGGCTGCGCGCCCATACGGATGCGCCCCATAAGCGGCACGCGCGAAACTGCGCGAGGCGATGGAGTTCGGCTCGAGCGCTTCGCGACGCAGCGCTGCAAGGGTCTGGCCGCGCAGGCGCGCGATTGCGCTGTCGTCAAAACGCGGCTCTGTCAGGGCGAGACGCAAGAGATCGATCACCTCCTCCGCGTCTTCGGTCAGGAAACGCGCCGAGACAGAAACCGAGTCGCGATTCGCACTGAAACTGAGCCGCGCGGCCAATTCCTCGCTGCGCGTCGCGAAGGCTTGCGCGTCCAGATCGCCCGCGCCTTCGCTGAGAAGGGCGGCCATCAGAGACACTGCGCCCGCAGTTTCGTCGCTGTCGAGCGCCGCGCCGCCTGCAAAGATCAGCTCAAGCGCCACAAAGGGGATCGAGCGTTCCTCGACCAGCCAGGCGTTCAGGCCAGTCTCGGTCGTGACCGGGGTGATGTCGACTTCCGCGCGCAGTGGGAAAGCGACGATCAGGAAAAGGGCAAGCAGGCGTTTCATTGGCTCAACTCCACTGTCCGGGGGCGCATGGCATGGCCGGTGACCGAGGCGCGGCGATCCAGAAGCTGCGCCCCGGCGGCAATCACGTCTTCAGGGGTCACTGCGTCCAGCGCGTCGATCCAGCCGTCGATATCTTCGACAGTCAATCCGATACTCAGACCAACGCCATATTGACGCGCGCGCGATTGGGTATTGTCCATCCCGAAGATTTCCGAGGCCCGGATCTGGTGGCGCACGCGCTCGAACTGGTCAGGATCAACACCGTTTTCCAGAAACTCGGCCAGAACCCGGTCAAGTGCGGCCTCGGCTTCGTCCAGTGAAATCCCATCGACCGGCGTAATGCCCAGCATGAACATGCCGTAATCGCGCATCGTGCCCATGTAACTCGCCCATGCAGACAGCGCGAGGCCTTCTTCGTGGTTCAGCTGGCGCTCCAGCACCGATGTCGTGGAGGATCCGCCCAGGATCGCAGCCAGCATCTGCAGGGCGGCGGCCTGAGATTGATCGCCAGAGCGGCGCGGCTCGACAAGGTGAATGCGGCTGACATAGGGGTTGCCGATGCGCGGATCCTCGAAGATCACACGGCGCTCGGCCAGATGCGGCGGTTCGCTGGGGCGGATGACAGGGGCGATGGCGGGGTTGGGCGGGATCGGGCCGTAGATCTCTTCGGCAAGCGCCAAAGCCTCAGCCGTGTCCACGTCACCCGCAATCACCACAATGGCGTTGTTTGGTCCGTAATGGGCAGCATAGAACTCCATCGCCATTTGATCGTCCAGCCGTTCCATGTCATGGCGCCAGCCAATGATCGGGACGCCATAGGGATGTTCCTTGAACAAAGCGGCCAGCATCGCCTCGTTGAATTGTGCGCCAACGCGGCTCTCCAGCACCTGGCCCCGTTCTTCGAGGATGACATCGCGCTCTGGCAGCCACTCGGCTTCGGTGAAAGCGAGATTCTGCATGCGGTCAGCTTCCATTTCCATCATCAGCGCCAGCCGGTCAGAGGCGACGCGCTGGAAATAGCCGGTGTAATCCCATGATGTGAAAGCGTTATCGCGCCCGCCATTGGCTTCGACCACAGCAGAAAATTCGCCGGGGTCCATGGTGTCAGTGCCCTTGAACATCAGATGTTCGAGAAAATGCGCGATGCCTGATTGCAAGGGCGGCTCATCCGCCGCGCCGACACGATACCAAACCATGTGGACGACGACCGGCGCGCGGCGATCCTCGATCACGACCACCTCAAGCCCGTTATCGAGCGTGGCATGGGTAACCGGACTGGCGCCGACGGGAATGGCAGTAACAAGCACGGCGAGGGCCGCAATCGCAAGGTTGCGCAGGCGCATATCTCTTCTCCGCTGAGTGAACTCGGTGGGAAGCTACGGTGTTTGCGCGCGGATTCAACCCCGGCCAACGCAAGCGTGAGCGGACGTGCCGGGGCAGGCCCGGCACCCCAGAGATCTATTCGACAGTGATGGTGATCGGCGTGGACATGATCGGTGGGTCATGGGGGACGTGATTGTGATCGCCCATCAGAAGGAACATGCTGTGCGTGCCTTCAGGCAGCTCCAGCGTCACTTCGGTCTGGCCGCCCCCGAAATGGATGTGCTGATCATCCGCAGGCAGGCCGAATTCCATATCGACGGTGGCCGGGTCGACATTGATCAGCAGATGATGATGGCCCGTGTCAGGCCACTCGACACCCGCAGGCGCGATACCAATGCCGCGTGCGCCGAAATGCAGCGTCACAGGGTTCGAGACAGTCGCGCCACCCTCAAGCCCGATGAAATAGACCATCGCACCCTCGGGCGCCGGGGTGCGGGCCATATCGCCATGGTCATGGCCATGCGTATCGGCGTGCGCAGAGAGCGCGAGGATCGCCAGCCCGGCGGTCAGTGCGGTTGTTTTCAGCATATCTCTATCCTCCCATCTTGCGGCAATGTGCCAAACGGAAAAGATAGCGCTGTTGCGCTACAGGCAAGTCTACCCGGTCTGCGGCATCAGTCTGGACGTGGCGGCGCACTCGGCGTGCGCACCCCTGCGCGCCGCCAGCGTTCCAGCTCGGCATATTTGTCGAGCCACATCGCCTCATAGGCGCGGTGATAGACATTGACCGAGAAGACACGCTCCAGCAGCCTGCCGCGATTGCGCTGGCGGATGGCCAGATCTTCGGCCGCAAGCTGCGCGCGGATATTGTCATCGCGGCCCATCCGGCTGGCATGAGTGACGATCGCCCCATCGGCTGTGCCCCGCGCGACGGCTGCAGCCGGATTGCCACCCAGGGCGCGCACGATATCAACTTCGGGCTGCGGGTCGACGCGGTTCACACCGCCCGGATTGGGCGGCGGCAAGCTGCTGAGATCAGCAGGCATTTCCAGCGGGCGGGTTGGCAGGATCGAGAATTCGTCCGGTCCGCGCTCCTGCGAGGCCGCATGCATCAGGATCGGGTTCTCCGGGTCCGAACAGGCCGCAAGCGCCAGAACTGCCGCACCGAGGGCGACAAAAATCCGCTGTCTGACTGCCATGAAGCCCCCTTTGCGCTGCATATCCTTCCCCATCGCTTACCCCATTCGCCGGCCCACGTCACGCCCTGCCGCGAAAATTTCCGCGCGGCCCAAGGCCAGATCAGGCTTTCGTCGCAGGCGGCGCCTTGCGGCCCGAAAACAGGATCAGCACAAAGGCCCCGGCGAAAATCGCGGCATCCGCGATGTTGAAGGACCAGGGATTATGGAAGCCGCAGCAGGACATGTTGATGAAATCAGCCACAGCCCCCCAGCGGATGCGGTCGATCACATTGCCGAGCGCGCCGCCGATCATCAGCCCGGCCCCGATCTGCAGCCACCGACCTGCCCCTTCGCGCTGCACCCAGACCCAGACCACCACGCAGATGACCACGGCCAGCGCGATCAGCGCCCAGCGCATGACATCGCTCTCCGACCCGAACAGGCCGAAATTCACCCCCCGATTCCAGGCCATGGCGAAATTCAGATAAGGATCTGCGACCGGGATAAACAACCGCTGATCGAGCGCCATGCGCTCGATCACCCACCATTTGCTGACCTGATCCGCGATCAGCGCCAGCGCCCCGGTCCCGATGGCGACGCGCATCACGCTCAGTGCCGGAAATGACGCTGGCCGGTAAAGACCATCGCCAGCCCCGCCGCATCCGCTGCGGCAATCACCTCATCGTCGCGCATCGAGCCGCCCGGCTGGATCACCGCGGTCGCGCCCGCTTCTGCCGCTGTCAACAACCCATCCGCGAAGGGGAAGAACGCGTCCGAGGCCACAACCGAGCCATGCGTGGGGGCGGCGTCCATCCCGAGCACTTCGGCCATGTCGCGGGCTTTCTGGGCCGCGATCCGCGTCGAGTCCACGCGGCTCATCTGGCCTGCGCCCACACCAACCGTCGCGCCGCCCTTCACATAGACGATGGCATTTGACTTGACGTGCTTGGCGACCTTCCAGGCAAAGAGCAGATCTGCCAGTTCGGCCTCACTGGGCGCGCGCGCGCTGACCACACGCAGGTCATCGGCAGTGATCATGCCGTTGTCGCGATCCTGCACCAGAAACCCGCCCGAAACCTGCTTGAAGGCCAGCCCCGGTGCGGCTGGATTGGCAAGGCCGGGCGTTGTCAGAAGCCGCAGGTTCTTCTTGGTGGCGAAATGCGCAATCGCGTCGTGATTGGCACCGGGCGCGATCACGACTTCAGTGAAAATCTCGGTGATCGCCTGCGCGGTTTTCAGATCCAGCGGGCTGTTGAACGCCACGATCCCCCCGAAAGCCGAAGTGCGGTCGCAATCATAGGCGCGCTGGTAAGCCTCCAGCAGCGTCGCACCGCGCGCGACACCGCAGGGATTGGCATGTTTGATGATCGCGCAGGCCG
>SKIM01000127.1 GCA_007116445.1 Natronohydrobacter sp. | reverse complement strand
TATGGCTGGCTGTCGGAAGAAACCGCAGCCGATCCCGCGCGGCTGCGGGCCGAACGGATGTTCATTGTCGACCCGATTGACGGCACCCGCGCCTTCATCGACGGCCAGAAAGGCTTTGCCCATGCGCTGGCCGTCGTCGAGGCCGGTGCGCCTGTGGCTGCTGTCGTGTTCCTGCCGCTGATGGGGTTGATCTATACCGCCAGTCGTGGGGGCGGGGCGTTTTGCAATGGCGCGCCGATGCAGGTGCGGCAAGGCGTCGAGGGCACACCCCCTGCCGTTTTGGCCGCGCGCCCGGTCCTGGAGCCGCGCCACTGGCCCGGGGGTCTGCCCGAGGTGACGCGCCATTTCCGCCCCTCGCTGGCCTGGCGCTTGGCGTTGGTCGCCGAGGGGCAGTTCGACGCGATGCTGGCCATGCGCGCGACATGGCATTGGGACATTGCGGCAGGCGCGCTTCTGGTCACTGAGGCCGGCGGCGCGATCACTGACGCGGGCGGGGAAGCGCTGCGTTTTGACACGGAGTGCCCCAGTTCCGAAGGGGTCGTGGCGGCGGCACCTGGTTTGCAGGCCGCACTTCTGGCGCGCAGGTTGGGGGGCAGTGCTGCCCGCTGAAGGCCGGGCTGGAACTGATGCACAGGGGGCACCGTCGCCGATCTGCGGGCATGACCTTGTTAAGTCAGGCCGCAGGCGGTGGAGGAAGATCGCAAAAACTCATTCCGTCCCCTGAAGAATTGGCCTATCACGCAAGCAGACCTGCGATCATCGCCTGTGGAATGAGCCTTGCAGGTCATGTGCAGGTGCGGCGGCAGAGAGTTGGGGGCACAGCGATGGTCTTGAGCCTTGGCAGACAGATCTCGCGGCTGCTGGGCGGTCACAGGCAGGCCGAGCCGGACGCCGCCATGCACTTGCCCCGGCCCTTCATCTGGTTGCACGGCGATCACGCAGAGCAGGCGCACGCGCTCATCAGCCTGTCTGACGCGGTTTTGCATAAAGAGGCCGGGCTATCGGTTCTGCTGAGCCTGCCGCCGGAGGCGGTGGGCGGCGTGCCTGATCTGCCTGGGCGTGTGGTTGTCGCTGCCGGAGCGGATCCGAGCGCGCTGGTCGGGGCGCTTGGCGCGCAGAAACATCTTCCCGCAGCCGTGCTTGTGGCCGCGCGCAGATTGCCGGTGGCGACGATCCGTGCTCTGGTACGGCGCAAGGTGGCCGTTTTTGTGCTGGATGCGCAGGGGCCCGATTTCACCGGGCATGGGCGCTACATGCCTTGGCTTGCGCATGCAGCCCTCTCGCAGCTCTCGCATGTTTTCGTGCAGCACCAAGCAGAGCGCGCGCTCTGGCTCGAGCAGGGGCTGGCGGCGCATAAGATGACCGTTTGCGGGCGATTATCCCCGACACCCGCTGCGCTCGGCTGCAATGAGGCCGAGCGCGAGGCCCTGTCAGAGGCGTTTCGGCTCCGCACCATGTGGCTCGCGGTCGGCATCCCCGAACGCGAAGAGGATGCGATCATCGCAGCGCATCGCGAAGCCCTGCGCGAAAGTCACCGGCTGGTGTTGATCCTGCATCCGGCAGATGCTGGTCGCGGGGCCGCACTCGGGGCGAAGATGGCGGCGCATTTCGTCACTGCGCTGCGCTCGCGCGATGATCTGGTCACTCCGGAAACGCAGGTCTATGTCGTGGATACCGAAGGGGAACGGGGGCTGTGGTATCGCCTGGCCGTTTGCTGTTATCTGGGCGGCTCGCTTGGGGGCGAGGGGGCGCAGATCAGCCCTATGGAGCCTGCGGGTCTGGGTTGCGCTGTGGTGCATGGCCGTCATTTCGGACGCCATTCCGAGGCCTTTGATCTGCTGCGCAGTGCCCGCGCGACCCGGATGGTCCAGAGCGCCGAGGGCTTGGGCGGCGCGATCTGCGCGGCGCTGCGCCCTGAGCAGGCGGCAGATCAGGCGCATCGCGCTTGGCAGGTGATCTCGACCGGCTATGAGGCGACCGAGGCGGTTCTGGCCGCGCTGATCACGGCTGCGCAAAAGGGAGAGGGCTGATGCGACCGCCTGCATTCTGGTTCACACCGCCAGAGCGACCGGGCTTGCGCGCGCGCGCGCTGGCGCCGCTGGCGGCGCTCTATGCGCGTGCAACGGCGCGCCGTGTGGCCCGTCCGCCGGATTGGCGCGCCCCGGTGCCGGTGATTTGCGTGGGAAATCTCAATATCGGGGGCACGGGCAAGACGCCCACGGTGATCGCGCTGGTGCAGATGCTGCAGGCGATGGGGCAGGTGCCGCATGTGATCTCGCGCGGCTATGGCGGGCAGATGGCGGGGCCAGTGCAGGTGCGCGAGCGGGTGCATCAGGCAAGCGATGTGGGCGATGAGCCGCTGTTGCTGTCAGCCTTCACGCCCGTTTGGGTGGCGCGCGACCGCGCTGAGGGTGCGCGCCAGGCGGTGGCGGCGGAGGCCAGTGTGCTGGTCATGGATGACGGGTTCCAGAACCCGTCACTGGCCAAGGATCTGTCGCTGATCGTGGTTGATGCGGCTTTGGGATTCGGCAATGAGCGCGTGCTGCCCGCGGGCCCCTTGCGCGAGCCTGTGGCCATCGGGCTGGCGCGCGCCCATCTGGTGATCAGCATCGGACCCCCAGCCATGCAGGCGCGGTTTTCAGGGGGGGGGCTGGGGGTGCCAGTACTGCGCGGGGCGCTGCAGCCCTTGCAGATGGGCATGCGCTGGCAGGGGCTGCGGGTGCTGGCCTTTGCCGGGATCGGCCGGCCGGAGAAGTTCTTTGCCAGCCTGCGCGCCGAAGGCGCCGAGGTGCTGCGCGCCGAGGCGCTCAGCGATCACCAGCCGCTGACCGATGCGTTGATGGCGCGGTTGGCGCTGGAGGCCAAGGCGCTTGGCGCGCAACTGGTGACGACCGAGAAAGACGCGGTTCGGCTGCCAGCCGCGTTTCGCGCCAAGGTGCTGGCGCTGCCTGTGCGGCTGGAATTCGAAAACCCCGCGCCCTTGCAGGAGCGGCTGCGCGCGCTTTTTGCGTGAGGCTGTCGCGCCGGGGCCGGGCCTTGGGGCATCGAGCCCCTGCGGCCCGATCGGGCTGCAAGCAGCCCTCCGCGCGCCTATCGCGAAAGGGCGGGCAGGGTCAGACGCTGAGGCAGATGTATTTCATCTCGAGATAGTCCTCCATCCCGTGCCGCGAGCCCTCGCGCCCCAGCCCGGATTGCTTGACCCCGCCGAAAGGCGCCATTTCGCTGGAGATGATCCCGGTATTCACGCCCACGATCCCATATTCCAGCGCTTCCTGCACGCGGGTGATCCGACCGATATCGCGGGCGTAGAAATAGGCGGCCAGCCCGAAGATCGTGTCATTGGCATAGCCGATCACTTCGTCTTCGGTGTCGAAACGGAAGAGCGGCGCCATGGGCCCAAAGGTTTCTTCCTGCGCGACCTTCATGGCTTGAGTGACCCCTGTGAGCACCGTGGGTTCAAAATAGCTGCCGCCATTGCCGTGTTTGCGCCCGCCGGTCGTGATTTGCGCGCCCTTGGATACGGCATCGGCGATATGGTCTTCGACCTTGGTCACAGCGTCGGCGGTGATCATCGGGCCGAGCTGCGTTCCGTCTTCGAGCCCGTCGCCCACGCGCAGTTTCTTGACCTCGGCGGTCAGCTTTTCGGCAAAAGCGTCATAGATCCCCGATTGCACATAGATGCGGTTGGCACAGACGCAGGTTTGGCCGTTATTGCGGTATTTCGACAGCATCGCGCCCTGCACGGCGGCGTCGAGATCCGCATCATCAAAGACGATGAACGGCGCATTGCCGCCCAGTTCCATCGAGCATTTCATCACCTGATCGGCGGCCTGGCGCAGCAGGATCCGGCCAACTTCGGTGCTGCCGGTGAAGCTGAGTTTGCGCACGATCGGATTTTCGCAGAATTCCTTGCCGATATCAGAGGCGCGACTGGACGGGATGACGGAAAATAGCCCCCCCGGCACGCCCGCACGCTCGGCCAGAACCGCGATGGCGAGCGCCGAGAGAGGCGTTTCCGCCGCCGGACGCGCCACGAAGCCACAGCCCACGGCCAGCGCCGGGGCGACCTTGCGCGTCAGCATCGCATTGGGGAAATTCCACGGTGTGATCGAGGCCGCAACGCCGATGGGCTGGCGCAGCACCGAGATGCGTTTGTCGGCCTGATGCGCGGGCAGGATCTCGCCATAGGCGCGTTTTGCTTCTTCAGCGAACCACTCGATATAGCTCGCGCCATAGGCGATCTCGCCTCGCGCCTCGGCCAGAGGTTTGCCCATCTCGGAGGTCAGTATGATCGCGAGATCTTCCTGGGCTTCCATCATCAGATCGAACCATTTGCGCAAGACGCTCGCGCGTTCCTTTGCAGTGCGTGCCGCCCAGTCATGACGGGCATGATCGGCGGCGGCAATAGCGCGGGCCGTTTCCGCGCGGCTCAGATCAGCGACCCGCGCGATGACATCGCCACGCGCAGGATTGATGACGTCAAAAGTCGCGCCGTCATCCGCCGCGATCCAGTCACCCGCGACATAGGCGCGCTCCTCCAACAGAGCGGGGTCGGACAAAAGTTCGCGGAGTTTGGTGGTCTGGTCGAGCATGTCGGTCCTTTCTCGCTGCTGCATCTCGCTTGACAAGCGGTCATGCAGCAGCGCATTTCGATTTGCGTGCCTGTATCAGACCTAGTGGCTGTGGCGCGCGATGTCACGGTCTGCGGTATCACGAAAGGAAACCTTAACCTTTTCGGGCCATGCTTTAGCGGTGTGGTCGGAAGAGAGCGGGGACGCGCATGTGCGCCAAGGATCTTAACGTGAATGAAAGCAAGGATCGTGAGCGTTTCTATTCTGATCTGGTATTGCACCATTCTTCCGATGCTGTCGTGATCTGTGATCCCGACGGTCTGGCCGTCTGGATCAATCCTGCCTTCACCGTGCAGACAGGCTATGGGGCTGGTGAGGTGCTCGGGGCTGATCCGCTGGCCTTGTTGCGCGGTCAGGAGACCGATCGCGATGCTGTGGAACAGATCATGCTGGGCTTCCAGCAACGACGCGAAACCCGGCTGGATATTCTGAATTACAGCAGATCCGGCGCATCCTTCTGGGCGGATCTGAAACTGTCGCCGGTCTATGATTCGACCGGAAAACACACGCATTTCATCGCGACCATGCGCGACATTACCGAACGCAAGCTGCTCGAAGACCAGAACGAGGAAATGCGCCATTCCGAAGCGCTGCGCCAGGCTGAGCGGCACTTGCTCGCGCTGACAAGTGAATGGCTCTACTCGGCAAAATCCTTTGATGAATTGCTGATGGTGATCAAGCGGGCCATGCATACATTGATCCCGGAAGCCGATGGTGCGCTCTACGTCTATGATGCGTCGCGCACGATGCTGGAGCTTGCTGCATCCTGGGGAACGATGCCGGAATTTGAGACCCAGATCCTTCCGGATGATTGCTGGGCACTGCGGCGCGGACGGGCGTATGCCTTCGGGCAAAAGCCGATCCAGTTTGCCTGCGACCATGTACACAAACCCGGAACGCCGTATTTCTGCCTGCCAATCATCGCGCATGGGGAAACCATTGGTCTGATGCATATCGTTTTCGAAGGGTATGAAGAAACTGGTCTGATGCGGCATATGCGCGATGATGTATTTCGCAATCGCTGGGATGTGTCACTGATCTGCGCGGAACAGATCAGCCTGGCCGTTGCGAATGTTCGGTTGCGGCAGGAATTACAGGAGAAATCATGGCGCGATCCGCTGACAGGCCTCTGGAACCGGCGCTGGTTCATGGAAAAGGCTCAGCGTGAAGTGTCGCAAGCGACGCGTAATCAGCGCGAACTGGCGTTGATCTCGGTCGATGTGGATCACTTCAAGCAATTCAACGATCGCTTCGGCCATGATGCGGGCGATGAGGTCTTGATGGAGGTCGGGCGCATCATGCTGCGCGTCAGCGGGCCAAATATCCATCCCTGCAGGATCGGCGGCGAAGAATTTGTGTTTCTCTGCATCGATTGTGACGAAGCGACTGCCCTCGCGCAGGCAGAGGCGTTGCGCACGGAAATCTCGCAAGCGCAGTTGCATGTGCGTGGTCAATCCTTGCCATCCATTACGATTTCTGCAGGTCTGGGATTGTTGCAACGTGATGGGCCGGGATTGCAGGATATCATGCACGCAGCCGACAGGGCGCTTTATCACGCCAAGGCTTCGGGACGGGATCGTGTTGTCGTGCATGCTCCTTGACGATGCTGTCTTTGCCTGCTGCGCGTGTTGACACAGCTGATGAAAGGCGTCGGGCAAGAGTTGCCGGAGGCGTTGAACGTGTCTCTCGCGGCTTGCGGCACAACTGGGGCGTGGCGCAGAACGGCCCCAGGGCGAGCACGAAGCCGCAGCCGAGCGATGTGTTCGGTCCTGTCGCGCGGAAAACCCCATATGGAAAGGCGTCGCGGCATGCGGGCGATCGCGCCGCGGGGGGGATGCGAGCCTTGCCTGACCATGCCGACGCAGGGACGCCGCACTGGGGGTGCTGGAGCTGGCCTGCCGTTTCGCACCTGCGCCTGCCACGCTGTACCACGAAATATTTCAGACCCGCCGATGCACTGGAGCGCGCGGGTTTTCTTCGGTCATGCATGCCAAGCATTTGACAGATCGGCGCTCTTTACCTATCACCTGCCGCATAAATGCCGAAGCGCGACGCGATGGAACGCACCGTGTCGCCACAGCAATGGCCTGCCGTTCAGCGGGGAATGAATGACGGTGCACAAGCCGGTGTCGGTCCGTTGTCCGGGAAGATGGTCGATTGGAAGTGAGGGCCGAAATGGGAATTCAGACAACGCTCAATGACATGCGGGTCGATTCGCAAGGTGAGCGGCTCGGCTTCGACGCGGCGTTTCTGGCCGTGGAAATCGCGCGGCTGTTGCGGGAAGACCAGACGCAGGCCATCCGCGAATTTCTGGAACAACAGGAACTCGCCGATATTGCCGCGCTGATCGAAGAACTGGATGAAGGCGACGATTTGACTGTCTTGCGGCTGCTGTCTCTGCATGATCAGGCCGAGATGCTCGGCTATTTGCGCGGCAGTTCACAAGTCGCGCTGGCCACTCGCATTCCGCGCCGCGAGCTGGTCGCCCTTATGACCGCGATGAGCCATGACGAACGCGCGGACCTGTTCAAACAGCTCGATGAAGAGGCACAGGAAGCGATCCTTCCTGCGCTCTCAAAGGCCGAGCGCGAAGATCTTCGCCGCCTTGCTGCCTATGAGGAATGGACCGTCGGTTCGGTCATGACGTCCGATTATGCGACATTGATGCCCGAGATGACCTCGACACAGGCCATCGAAGCCTTGCGCGCGCAGGCGATCGAGGCGGAGACCATTTATTACGCCTATATCATCGATGACAGCCGGAAACTGGTCGGCGTCGTCAGTCTGCGCGACCTGCTGACTGCGCGGCCACGTCAACAGGTTCACGAGATCATGGACCGCGAGCCGGTCTGGATGCGTGCCGATGGCGAACAGGAAGACGCCGCGCGGCTGATCTCGCGGTATGACCTACTGGCGCTGCCGGTGCTGGACAATAACGACCGTCTCGTGGGGATCGTGACCGCAGATGACGCGATGGACGTGGCCGAGGAAGAGGTCACGGAGGATTTTTACAAGGGCTCGATCGTGCAGCCCATCGAACTGTCCGTGGCCGAGGCCACGATCGCGATGCTCTATCGCGCGCGGATTTTCTGGCTTGTGCTGCTGGTGTTCGGCAATATCTTTTCAGGGGCGGGGATCGCCTATTTCGAAGATACGATTGCCGAGCACCTGTCGCTGCTGTTCTTCTTGCCGCTGCTGATCGCATCAGGGGGCAATGCGGGCACGCAGTCGGCGACGCTGATGGTGCGGGCGCTCGCCACCGGAGATGTGCGTCCGGCCGATTTCGGCAAGCTTCTTGGGCGCGAGATTGCCATTGCGCTTGCGCTCGGGCTGACCATGGCCGTTGCTGTCTCGGTCATCGGCGTCTGGCGCGGCGGGCCTGATATTGCGGTGGTCGTGGCGCTCGCGATGGTGACGATCGTGCTGATGGGCGCCCTGATCGGGATGAGCCTGCCCTTCATCTTCGCCAAGATCGACCGTGACCCCGCGGCGGCATCCGGGCCGCTCGTCACCTCGATCGCAGATGTGCTTGGGGTGCTGATTTACTTCACCATCGCCGCGCGATTGCTGGAGATCTGACGCGTGTCGGAGCCCATCAGCGCGACTGTGCCGGATTGGTCGCGCGAAACCCCGCGTAAATTCTGGGATCCGTCGCGCAAGCTGTTGCGGGCCATTCGCGGCTATCAGCGCGCGCGCAATCCG
>SKIM01000206.1 GCA_007116445.1 Natronohydrobacter sp. | reverse complement strand
GTGCGCCGAAACCCGAAATTCACCCCCGAAGCCAGCAGCATGATATTGTTCGGCCCGGGCGTGACCGAAGTGACGAAAGCATAGGCGACAAGGGCGAAGAAGAGTTCGGGGGTCATGGGAGCCTCTGACAGATTTTGGTCAGATTAGCCGGTCCCGCCCAAGAAAGATTGCAAAGAATGTGCAAAATAGCTTATCTTTGCAATCTATGAGCGAACCTGACCACATATCCGAGCATATATTGCGCATCCTGTCGCAGAACGGGCGGATCTCCAATCTGGAGCTGGCTGACCGCGTCGGCCTGTCACCCTCGGCTTGTCTGCGCCGTGTTCAGGAACTGGAGCGGCGCGGGGTGATCACAGGCTACCGCGCGGTGATCGATCCGGCGGCCACCGGCATCGGCTTCATCGCCTATGTCACAGTTGGCCTTTCGCGCCACACCAGGGCCGCTCAGGCGGAATTCGAGCGGCTGATGCAGGCCGCGCCACAGGTTCGCGAATGCCATAACATCACAGGCACCGTCGAATATCTGCTGCGCGTCGAAGCCCGCGATCTCGCGGCCTACAAGCAGTTTCACACCGAATATATGGGGGCCTTCCCCTATCTGGACCGTTTGACGACAATGGTGGTCATGGGGTCACCAAAAGACGCCCGCGCGTGAGCCAAAACGCTTTTTCGCGTGCATTCGCAGGAAAACTCACTATGCTGCAGCGCAGCAAAAGGGGCGAGACATGGCTAAAGGCAAGGTAATCACCATCGCGCAGCAAAAAGGCGGGTCCGGCAAGACGACGCTGGCGGTCAATCTGGGCGTGTTGCTGGCACGCAAAGGCGCGCGCGTGGCGTTTCTGGACACCGATCCGCAGGGCTCGCTCGGGCGCTGGTTCATGACCCGGCACGAGGCCGGGCGCAGCGAGGGGATGGAGCTGTCCACGGCCTCCGCCTGGGGTGTCGGCTATGAAGTGGGCAAGCTGCGCGACATGGCGGATTTCGTGATCATCGACACTCCACCCAAGGCCGATAGCGACCTGCGCCCTGCATTGCGCGCGGCGGATCTGGTGGTGGTGCCCGTGGCCACAAGCCATGTCGACTTGTGGGCCACCGATGGCGTGCTTGATCTGGCCCGGCGCGAAGGGCGCGAGGTTCTGGTCGTACTCAACCGCGCGCGGCCCGGCACCCGGCTTGGCACAGAGATCGAGGCGGCGGCGCAGGAGCTTGAGGCGCGGCTGGCGCAGACGCAGATTTCCAACCGCGTGGCCTATGCCGAAACACTTGGGCAAGGCTTGGGCGGGATCGAGGGCGCGCGCAGCCCCGCCATGCGCAGCGAACTTGATGCACTTCTGATCGAGGTCGAGGCAACGCTCGCCGAAACCGACTGAGCCACGCGTCGGCGCGCAGCTTATGGACGCGGCCTGATGGCTGCGCTATCAGCGCGGGTAAATCACCCCTGTCGAAAGGTGCGCCCATGTCCGGCCACGGCCCTGCAATGCCCATGACCTCGCGTAAATCCGGCCCGCTCAGCGGCACTGCTGAAGTGCCCGGCGACAAGTCCATCTCGCATCGTGCGCTGATCCTCGGCGCACTCTCTGTGGGCGAAACAGAGATCACCGGGCTGCTCGAAGGTCAGGATGTGCTTGATACAGCGCGCGCGATGCGGGCGTTCGGGGCGCGCGTGACGCAACATGGCCCCGGCAGCTGGACCGTCACAGGGGTCGGCGTCGGCGGTTTTGCCGAACCCGACAGCGTGATCGACTGCGGCAATTCCGGCACCGGCGTGCGACTGATCATGGGCGCGATGGCCACGACCGACATCACGGCGACCTTCACCGGCGATGCCAGCCTGAATAAGCGCCCGATGGGTCGCGTGACCGATCCGCTGGCGCTGTTCGGGGCCCAGTCCTTCGGACGGCGCGGCGGGCGGCTGCCACTGACGCTGATCGGCGCGGCCGAGCCTGTGCCGGTCGAATACCGCCTGCCCATGCCCTCGGCGCAGGTGAAATCAGCAGTATTGCTGGCAGGGCTGAACGCGCCTGGCCAGACCGTCGTGATCGAAGACGAACCCACACGCGACCATACAGAACGGATGCTGCGCGGCTTTGGCGCCGAGATCACCACCGAGGAGACCGAGGCAGGCCGCGTCATCACTTTGACCGGGCAGCCCGAATTGCGCGCCCAGCGGGTCGCGGTCCCGCGCGATCCCAGCTCTGCGGCCTTCCCGGTCTGCGCCGCGCTGATGGTGCCCGGCTCCGAGGTTTTCGTCCCCGGTGTCAGCCAGAACCCCACGCGCAACGGCCTCTATCTGACCTTGCAGGAAATGGGCGCGGATCTGGTGCTGGAAAACCCGCGCGAGGAAGGCGGCGAGCCAGTGGCCGATCTGCGCCTTCGCGCCTCTAGGCTGAAGGGCATCGAGGTGCCGGCTGAGCGCGCAGCGAGCATGATTGACGAATACCCGGTCTTGGCCGCGCTGGCCGCGACCGCGTCGGGCGTGACCGTCATGCGCGGCATCAAGGAATTGCGGGTCAAGGAATCTGACCGCATCGACGCCATGGCGCGCGGGCTCGAAGCCTGTGGTGTGCGGGTGGAGGAAACCGAAGACAGTTTAACCGTGCATGGCATGGACGTCGTGCCGGGCAGAGCGACAGTCCAGACCCATCTCGACCACCGGATTGCGATGAGCTTCCTGTGTCTGGGGCTGGTTTCCGCCGCGCCGATCACCGTGGATGATGCGACAC
Source organism: Natronohydrobacter sp. (assembly GCA_007116445.1). Lineage (GTDB taxonomy): Bacteria > Pseudomonadota > Alphaproteobacteria > Rhodobacterales > Rhodobacteraceae > Roseinatronobacter. Next base: position 5,682 of record SKIM01000206.1, on the reverse strand, counting down.
CAATCGCGACGTCCTTCCCGGCTTTCGAGGGGCTGATGGCCGGACTTGGCGCGCAGATCACACGCGACAATCGGTGATCTCAGCGCGGGCTCTGATCCGCGATCAGGTCCGGGCGGCGTTCGCGCGTCAGCCGCTCGGATTCGGCGCGACGCCAGCGGGCGATCTCGGCATGGTTGCCCGACAACAGCACCGGCGGGATTGCATGGCCCTCCCATTCGGCAGGGCGCGTGTATTGCGGATGCTCCAGAAGCCCGTCGGAAAAGCTCTCCTCAGCGATCGAGGCCGCATTTCCCAGCACATCAGGCAGCAGGCGCACGGTCGCATCGAGCATCGCCTGCGCGGCCAGTTCGCCGCCTGTCAGGACGAAATCGCCCAGACTGACCTCCTCGATCCCGAAATGATCAATCACACGCTGGTCGATCCCCTCAAAACGTCCGCAGACCATCGTGATGCCGCGCCCCTGCGACCAGTCGCGCGCCTTGGCTTGCGTGAAGGGCCGCCCGCGCGGACTGAGACAGACCAGTGGCCAGTCGGCGCGCGCGTCAGGCGTGCCGCGCATCGCCACCCCAATCGCCGCGCCCAAAACGTCCGCGCGCAACACCATGCCCGCCCCGCCCCCGGCCGGCGTGTCATCGACATTGCGATGCTTGCCGATCCCGAACGGGCGCAGGTCAATCGCTTCCAGCCCCCACAGCCCATCCTGCAGCGCCTTGCCGGTCAGTGACAAGCCCAGAACGCCCGGAAACGCTTCGGGGAACAGCGTGATCACGCGCGCTTGCCAGGCCCGCGCGGGCGTGCCGCGCTGCTCCAGGCTGCGCGGGGTCAGCGACGGCGTGATCGCCAGCCGCCCTTTTGCGCGCCGCTCGGTCATTCCAGCAACCCCTCGGGCGGGTCCGCGATGATCCGCCCTGCCGCCAGATCGACCGTCGGCACGATGGCTTGCGTAAAGGGCAGCAGGATCGCCCCGCGCTTGCCCGGCGCGACCAGTTCCAGCAGGTCTGATGCGCCGTGATTGAGCACGGCCTTGACGCGCCCCAAAGACTGCCCGCCTGTGTCAAGCACCTCCAGCCCAATCAGATCTGCGTGATAGAATTCATCATCAGGCAGCCCCGGCAACTGGCTGCGTTCGGCGAAAAGCCGCACGCCGCGCAGAGCTTCAGCCGCGTCACGCCTTCCCACCCCGCTCAGCCGTGCGGCAAAGCCCTGTGCGACTTGGGCCCCGAGCGCGACGGTGAAGACCCGCGTGCCGTCTTCGGACAGGAGCGGGCCGTAGTCCGCAATCGCACGCGGATCGGCGCAAAAACTCTTGAGCCGCACTTCGCCGCGCGTGCCATAGGCCCCGACAATCGCGCCGACGCAAATATGATCCTTGCCGGGTTTGGTCATGTGCGCGCCTCGCTTTGCTGCGCCGCCAAGAGGGCCTGCGCGTAAATATCTTCCATCCGGTCGATCTTGGCCTGCCAGTCGAACTGCTCCGACACCCGCGCCAGGCCCGCCTGCCCCATCGCCTGTGCGCGCGCAGGATCACTGGCGAGCGTCAGAATGGCCTTGGCGAGCCGTGCGGCAAAATCCTGCGGCGGTTCGGGATGGATCAGAAAACCGGTCTCCGGCGTCACATAATCCGCAGGCCCGCCCCAATCTGAAGCGATCACCGGCAGGCCCAGCGCCATCGCTTCCAGCACCACTGCGCCACCGCATTCACGCAGGGAATTGAGGATCAGCGCATGGCTTGCGGCGAGATGGTCACGGCACTCGGTCTGCGGCAAAAAGCCCAGAAACCGGACGCCATCACCTGCCAGCCCGGCCAGACGCGCGCGCTCGGGGCCATCGCCCAGAATATCGAGCCGTATGTCCAGATCGGGTCGCGCCGCGCGCGCGATCGCCAGCGCTTCGAGCGTGGCATCCACAGCCTTGAGCGGGATCAACCGGCCCATGAAAACCAATCGGAACCCGTCAACCTTGGTCACGCCGACCGGGGCACGCCAGAGGCGAAAATCGACACCATTTTCGACAAGCTCGATGACCTGCGGATGCGCGACCGGCAGCGCTGCGCGCGTGCGCGCATTGGCCACCAGCAAGAGCGTCGCACGCCGCTTGCCGGGGATGAGCCAGTTCACACCCCGCGCCATGGCCCGCCCGAACCGCAGGAAAACCCGCCCCAGTTTCGCGTCATGGTGGCGGTAGCTCGGCGGATAATCCATGCCGCCATTCATCGGGCCGATCACCACCGGCACGCCCAGACCATGGAGCAGCGAGGGCGCTGCAGGGGAAACAGGAATGGGCTGATGGACGATCTCGACCTGCCCTGCGGCGACCAGCGCGCGCAATTGCCTGCGCATCGCCAGGGCGGTCAGGAGCACCAGAAGGTTGCCAAACAGATGCTCGCGCAGGAGCGTTGGCATCCGTGCCCCCAGCCGGAAGATCAGACGATGCATGCGCGTGTCAGGAATGAAAATCGCGTCAGCGGCCAGATCAGGTGCATCGGCCTGAAGCCCCGCCCTGTTGCGCTCGTGGGTGAGCAGGCTCACCTCATGGCCACGCTCACGCAACAGCTGAGCATATTTCAGCGGCAGAACCGCTTCGCCGCCAAAGCGGGCCGAGGCATTTTCCGCAGCGATGGCGATTTTCATGGGGCCACTCCGGCCAGCGCGGGGCAGGCAAGCGCGGGTCGCAAGACCCGCGCTGGTCCATCACTCGGCGGCAGCTTCCGCCTTGGCAGCTTTTTCCGCCACGCGCTCCTTGGCTTTCTTGCCGGGCTCGGCCTTTTTCATGTTGGCGCGGGTGGTCTTGGCACGCACGCCTGCGGCTTCAAGAAACCGCGCAACCCGGTCGGTCGGCAAGGCGCCCTGATCGAGCCAGTGCTGCACGCGCTCCATGTCCATCTTGATGCGCTCTTCGCTGTCTTTGGGCAGAAGCGGGTTATAGGTGCCCAGCTTTTCCAGGTAACGACCATCGCGCGGCATACGCGAGTCAGCCGCGACAATGGCGTAATGCGGGCGCTTCTTGGCACCACCACGGGCGAGACGGATTTTAACAGCCATGTGAGTTTCTCCTTTGAATGGCGTTTGGCGCGGGCATCTGGCCCAGCGCGCAGTCAGGGTCAGCGTTGTAAGTTCTCGTGGTGACGGATCACTTCCGAGATGATGAAATTGAGGAATTTCTTGGCGAATTCCGGGTCGAGATCGGCCTCCTTGGCCAACCATTCCAGCCGCTCGATCTGGCGCTCTTCGCGGGCCGGATCAGAGGGGGGAAGCTGATATTCGGCCTTCAGGCGGCCCACGGCTTGCGTGTGCTTGAACCGCTCGCCAAGTGTGTAGACAAGGATCGCGTCCAGCCGGTCGATACTGTCACGGTGATTGGCCAGAATGTCATCTGCGCAGCGGGTGGCCTCAGTCATGTGCAGCCCCCTGTTCCTGTCATGAGGCGTCTCATTTCTTCCGCCCCAGCCCCGACAGGCCGCCCGGCAGGCGCATACCACCCATGCCCGGCCCACCAAGTCCGGGCATCTTCATGCCCTCTTCCATACCGCGCCCCAGTTCAGCGAGTTGATCCGGTGACATTTTTGAGGGGTCCGGGGCCCCCTTGCCCTTGCCCAGCATCCCAGCCATGGCCTGCTTGAGCATGCCCTTCTTGCCCATGACCTTCATCATGTCGGCCATCTGGCGGTGCTGTTTCAACAGCTTGTTCAGATCCGAGACTTCAAGCCCGGCCCCGGCTGCAATCCGCTTCTTGCGGCTGGCCTGCAGGATCGCAGGGTTGGCGCGTTCCTTCTTGGTCATTGAATTGATCAGCGCGATCTGGCGCTTGAGCATGCTGTCATCGAAGCCAGCGGCTTCGGCTTGTTTCGACATTTTCGCCATGCCCGGCATCATGCCCATGACGCCCTGCATGCCGCCCATCTTCATCATCTGCTCAAGCTGCATGCGAAGGTCGTTCATATTGAACATGCCCTTCTGGAAGCGCTTCATCATGCGTTCGGCCTGCTCGACCTCCAGCACTTCCTGCGCTTTCTCGACCAGCGCAACAATGTCGCCCATGCCAAGGATACGGCCCGCGACGCGCTTGGGGTCGAAGACTTCCAGCGCATCGGTCTTCTCGCCCAGACCCACGAAACGGATCGGCTTGCCGGTCACCGCGCGCATCGAAAGCGCCGCACCGCCGCGCCCGTCGCCGTCCATCCGGGTCAGCACCACGCCGCTGACGCCGACCTTGCCGTCGAATTCGGCGGCCACATTCACTGCGTCCTGACCGGTCAGGCCATCGACGACCAGCAGTGTCTCGCGCGGGCTGACCGCATCGCGCACGGCCTGCACTTCATCCATCAGCACTTCGTCAATATGCAGACGGCCCGCCGTGTCCAGAAGATAGACATCATAGCCGCCCAAAGTCGCCTGCTGCTTGGCACGCTTGGCGATCTCGACCGCGTTCTGGCCCTTGACGATGGGCAATGTGTCGACGCCGATCTGCCCGCCAAGGATCGCGAGCTGTTCCATCGCGGCGGGGCGGTTGGTGTCGAGCGAGGCCATGAGCACGCGCTTGCCCTCACGCTCGGTCAGGCGGCGGGCGAGCTTTGCCGTCGTGGTGGTCTTGCCCGAGCCCTGAAGCCCGACCATCAGCACTGGCGCAGGCGGGTTGTCAATCTTCAGCCGGTCGGCTTCTTCCTCGCCCGTCAGCATGGAGATCAACTCGTCATGGACGATCTTGACGACCTGCTGGCCCGGCGTAACCGATTTGGTAACTGACGCGCCCGTGGCCTTCTTCTGCACGCGCTTGATGAAATCGCGGGTCACTTCCAGCGAAACATCGGCCTCAAGAAGCGCCACGCGGACTTCCCGAAGCGCTGCGCGCACGTCCTCTTCCGAGAGCGCACCCTGTTTCGTCAGCCGGTCAAAAACCCCGGACAGGCGTTCAGAGAGGGTCTCGAACATGCGCAATCTCCTCACCCTCATGACAAGGGCAGATAAACCAGTGTTGCACCCATGGGCGCGACGCGCTGATGGGTGGCGATCCTCGGACAAGCCAAAGGACCGGAAGCGATTCACTTCCGGGATGATCGCTGTTAGCTTGCGTGACTGGGCCATGTCAAGCATGGAACCGACGGCACCCCGTCGCGTTTTGCTCCGGCGCGTCCGGGTCGCCCCCGAGACCAATCCATGAATGACACGGAGAATCAGATGGCTTTCACAAGATTTCTTCTTTCCAGCGTCGCGGCGAGTGCTTTCGCGCTGCCAGCCTTTGCCGATATCGAATATGATATCGAAACTCTGGCAGAAGACCTTGATCGCCCCTGGGGCATGAGTTTCCTGCCTGACGAGGGCGACATCATCCTGTCCTTGCGCGGTGGCGGGCTGAAGCTCTGGAACGAAGAGAACGGCACGCGCGAGATCAGCGGCGCGCCAGACGTTGTGTCCGACGGTCAGGGCGGGCTGCTCGACATCGCTGTTGGTCCGAATTTCGTCGATGATGGCTGGCTCTACATGACATGGGTTGATGAGATCGAGGGCGGCACCTCGACCCATGTCGGGCGCGCACAGCTCGATAGCGACGAAGGACGCATCACCGATCTTGAAACGCTCTTTGTCGTCAGCCCCGGCATTGAGAGCACTGCGCATTTCGGGTCACGGATCGTCTTTCACGAAGGATTTATGTATGTCGGCTTCGGCGACCGCAACAGCAAGGATT
>SKIM01000033.1 GCA_007116445.1 Natronohydrobacter sp. | reverse complement strand
TCTCGATCAGAAACGCCGTGATCCCCTTGCTGCCCGCGCTAGCATCGGTCTTGGCATAGACCACCAGCACATCGGCATCCGGCCCGTTGGTGATCCAGTATTTCGTCCCGTTCAGGATGAAACGGTCGTTTTTCTTGTCCGCGCGCAGCTTCATGCCGACGACATCCGACCCCGCACCGGCCTCCGACATCGCCAGCGCGCCGACATGCTCCCCTGAAATCAGCCCCGGCAGGTAACGTTCGCGCTGCGCATCCGTCCCGTTCAGCTTGATCTGGTTCACGCAAAGATTGGAATGCGCTCCATAGCTCAGCGAGACTGATGCCGAGGCGCGCGCGATCTCCTCGATTGCGATGACATGCGCCAGATAACCCATCCCGGCCCCGCCCATCTCTTCGGGCACCGTGATGCCCAGAAGCCCCAGCTCCCCCATCTCGCGCCAAAGCGCATGCGGGAACTGGTTCGACCGATCAATCTCGGCGGCCATGGGCCTCACACGCTCCTGCGCCCAGCGATGCACCATCTCACGCAAAGCGTGCACATCTTCGCCCAGGTCAAATGCCATGGATGCTGTGAACATCGCGCAATTCCTCCTCAACTGAACGACTGTTCATTTATTGCCGCACAGCGCTGCGCTGTCAAATGATTCCTGCAGCTCCGGGCACCTCACGCAGGCACCCGGACCGAAGCCCCACAACAGGCGCATTGCAGCTGGGGGAAACCCGATGCGCGCCCCTTGACAAAGATGACTGTTTTGGTCAACAAATACCACAGCCCAGCCAGATATTCACGCAGCCCGGCCTTCATGCCCAAACAACCGAGACAGACGACAGGTCACGTCCAGCCTCCCGCCCGGCGCGATCACAGTCTCCCGAATAAGGACAGAGCCATGCTGCAAAGCCCGAACACACAGTCCACGCCGTCAATTCCAACCCACAGCGCCGAAACCTTGACCGCAGGCGGGCAGACAGCCCAGATCAAACTCAGCGACCAGACCTATCTGCTGCGCATCACCCGCGCGGGCAAGCTCATCCTGACGAAGTGAGCGCTGCGCGCGGGTTGAAAAGCGCTTCATAATCACGGGGCGCTGACCATCCGGCCAGAGAAGAAAGCGACGGAACATCCGGCCCCGCCCATCAATTTCCCCGCGCGCCAGTGTCACAGCGCTGCCACCCCGAATGTCGTGCCACAACCCTGCGCCCGGGGACCGGTCGCGACCCATCGGACGGCCCCCGAAGGCGCGTCAGCACGCGTCTGAGCCCCCAGCGCGACAGTCCGACCTGCGCCGCGATGTCGCCGCCTTGCGCGCCAATGCCCCACGATCAATGGCGCGGGGTGGGCAACGCAGCCCAACGCGCCCCAACGCGCCCCGTCGCGCCGCCCTGTCACGCCGCCCCGTCGCGCCGCCCCGTCGCGCCGCCAAGTCAGGTCGCGTCGCCCTGTCACGCGCCCCTTCGCCCGAACCCCCTAAGGATCCGGACAGCGGATCGGATCCGGTTCTGCGCCGGTCATACGATTGCGCTGATCATATGATCACACTGGTCATACAATCGCGCTGATCATACGATTGCGCTGGTCATACAATCGCGCTGGTCGTCTGATCGCGCTGATGATATTTTGACCCGAAGGAAGTTCTGACCCCGACTGGTCTTCGCTCGGCGCTGCAGAGAACGCCGCCTCTCGGACCGACTGTCGGTCGCAGAGGCATGCACCCAATCTCTGGTCCCAGCAGCCCGGGGTCGGGAATAGGCCCGACTTGACCGTGATCTCCCTCACACTGCGGTCAACGCTCTGATCGCGCCCATCCTTCGCATCACAATGCCTCACCCGCCTGACCGCATCAGATCGGTGATCAAGACACCGAAGACGATCTGCGGCCCGACTGTCTTTTGTGCCGCTTCCAGCAGCGATCGGCGCAGATGCGTCAATGTGCTGTGATCGGTGAAGACGCCGGTGAACCCTCCGAGATTGGCATGATCGAACATCACCTGCAGCATCGCATCGCGCAGTCGCGCCGTATTGGCCGCAACCACAGGCTGCTGTCCCTCGGATATCTCCAGCGCGAGCCGAATGACGATCACCGAGGAAATCCTCTCTTCCGAAATCAGCGGCACCATGAACTGATTTGTGAATTCGAAAATCGTAAGCGTGTCGCCATCAGGCAAGACGGGGGCCGCAACCACTTCGGTTTCCTCGTCAGCAGGCTCAGGCGCAGGGCGCAGGAAAAACCCTGCCCCGACACCGGCACCAGCCCCAATCAAAATCAGCAGCAGCGGGATGAGCTTTCCCATTTCGGCGTCCTTTCAGGACCATTCCCGTCAGAATGGCGCAATGATATCCGTGATCTGAGATCCATAAGCAGGTTGTTGAACATTCGAAATAATCCCGCGACCACCATAGGACACGCGCGCGCCTGCGATCTTGTCGTAAGTGATCTCGTTCTGACGCGAGATATCTTCTGCACGCACATAGCCCGTGACCAGCAATTCGCGTAATTCGTGATTGACGCGGACTTCCTGACGCCCTTCGATCCGCATGACCCCGTTCGGCAAGCGCTCCACCACAGTCGAGGCAACACGCAGGGTCAGCTGTTCATTGCGCCGCACAGAGCCATTGCCCGAAAATGTATTGGAACCAGCGGTTTCAATTCCCGCGCCCAGAGAAAGCCCTCCGGGCAAGCGACGATCGATCGCCTGCGGGATCCCGAAAAGCTGTGGCGCGGCCATGCTCGTGGACCCCGAGCGCCCGCGTGAGGTCGTGTTCGACATCTCGGCACTGTCATTGATCTCGATGACGACGGTCATGATGTCTCCGGGACGACTGGCCCTGCGATCTCCAAGCAACGAGCGCTGGCTGGCCGACCAGAGCGACGCATTGTCGACAGGACGCGGCGCCTCGGTCGTGTCGGGCAGCGGGATACGATACAACGCCGCATGCTCGACGCTTTCCTCAGGAGGCGTGAAAACAGGCGCGCGGCCCACTTCACCAAGCGGCGAACACCCCGCGACAAACAGCACGAGCAAAGATGAGGTGAAGAAACGATGCATCCTGATCAGCTCCCTTCAGAGCGGTTTCTCGTTGAAATAACGTCAGTCTCGCCCCGGTGATCCGGATACCTCGACCAGTCCCGAAGCGCTCACTTTCGCCTGAACCGTCTGCCGCGAGGCGAGGTTCATCACCGAGATCTGATCCCCCAGACCGGCGCGCGACAGCGCCCGCCCCTCGGACAGGATCGTCAGACCATTGCTGCGATAGACCATGCGCACGACCTCATTGCGTTCGATGACCGCAGCCGGGCCCAGATCCGAGACCCGCACAGGCCGCCCGGGATAGATCGCAACACGAGTTTCAAGACCGATCACAGCCACAGGATCCTGCGCTGCCCCGGCCACTGCGGGCGCAGCGAGGACGACATCACCGTCCCGGATGACCTCATTGGCGCGGATCAATCGTGTGGCGACCAGAGATTGCGCATCGGCAAACAGGAGCGATGGCCAGAACGCCAGCACGATCAGCAGCCAACGCATCACCGCACCTGGGTCGTGGCGGCCATCATCTGATCTGCGGCCGTGATCACCTTGGAATTCAACTCATAACCTCGCTGCGCCTTGATCAGCTCGGTCATCTCACGCACCGGATCCACAGAGCTTTCTTCCAGATATCCCTGCCGCAATGTGCCCAGCCCATCCGCGCCCGGAATGGCGACATTGGCGGGGCCGGAGGCTTCGGTTTCCATGAAGAGGTTTGAGCCGATCGCCTCCAGCCCCTTTTCATTGGAGAACCCCGAAAGCGTGAGTTGGCCCAATTGCTGCGGCTGGACCTGGCCTGCGAAATACCCGAAAATCTCGCCTTGCGCGTTGATCGAAATCGCGCGCACATCATCAGGGATCACGATCCCCGGAACCACCTCGAAACCGTCAGAGGTCACGATCAACCCATCGCCCGTCCGCTTGAGCCCCCCGTCGCGGGTATAGGCAGGCTGGCCATCCGGCAGCGTCACCTCCAGATAGCCGCGCCCCTCGATCGCCAGATCCAGATCCCCGCCCGTGAAGGTCGATGCGCCCTGCTGGATCTGCATGCTGACCGCTGAGGGCCGGACGCCAAGACCGACCTGCACCCCGGTCGGCAGCACTGTGCCATCCGAGGCCGATATCGAGCCGGGCCGCGCGAATTGCTGGTAATGCAGATCCGCGAAATCGGCGCGGCGGGCATTGTAGCCGGTCGTGCTCATGTTCGAGAGATTGTTGGCAATCGTATCAACGCGCATCTGCTGCGCGCTCATCCCTGTCGCTGCAATATGAAGTGATTTCATCTGGGCAATCCTTTTACTGTTAACGACCAAGGGTCTGGACGACGGACTTGATCCGCTCATCTTCGCTTTCGAGGAATTTCATCCCCCGCTCATACGCGCGCTGCACCTCGATCATGCGGGTCAGCTCGATGATCGGATCGACATTCGATTCTTCGACGAATCCCTGCAAAACGGCCGGGGCGATGACAGGCTCGACCTCGCCGTCCACGAAAAAGAGTGTCCCTGCCTGGCGTGACATGGTGACCGGATCGACCGGGCGCACGATGCCGACCTGCGCAATCGGCTCGCCATCCGCCGAGAGCGTGCCGTCGCGTGCCAGCCCGATATTGCGCGCGTCGGGTGGCACGAAAATCGGTGCGCCCCCAAGGTCGAGAACCCGGTGCCCATCCATATTGACCAGTTCACCGGCTTCATTGGGAGTGAAAATCCCTGCGCGGGTCAGGCGCGGCCCGTCCGCTGTCTCAACTTGGAAAAACCCCTCGCCTTCAATGGCCATATCGAAGCTGCCGCCTGTCATCGAGAGCCCACCCTGGAGCTGATAGGTCTGGCGGGTATTGCCCAGCGCCATAGACAGCGAGGGCTCATGACGTTCGGCACCGACGACGAATTCGGAGAACACCACCCCTTCGCGCCGAAACCCGGCAGTCGAGCTATTGGCGATATTATGCGCAATCACCTGCATCTCGCGCCGCAGACCCGAAAGGCGGGTAAGGGTGATGTATCCGGCATTGTCCATGGTTCAGTTCCCGACGATCTGCGGCACGATTTCCTGCTGGAAGAAATCGACCAGGGTGGTGGTCATGAAGCTCATCGAAACCCAGAAAACGAGCACGATGGCGGCCAGTTTCGGCACGAAGGTCAGCGTCATCTCCTGGATGGAGGTGAGCGCCTGGAACAGCCCGACCGAGACACCCGAAATCAAGGCCGCCAACAGGATTGGCGTGGAGATCAGTGTTGCAACCCAGAGCCCCTGGCGCAGCGTGTCGAAAAAGACCGTTTCCTGCATGGCTCAGACCGGCATCCGCAGGATTTCCAGATAGGCCTCGACGACCTTGTCACGCACAGCAACCGCGGTTTCGACCGCCAATTCCGTCGCGGCCAGTGCTTCGACCAGAGCATGGGGGTCGGCGCCCGACACCATGGTATCTGTCGCCGCAGCTTCGGCGCGGTGCATTTCGGTGGCAAACTGGCCAAGCGCCGCACCGAAAGCGGCCTCGCTACGCGGGCTGGACGGGGCGGGTGCAGCAGCGCTGCGGGCCAGATCATAACTCTGGACAGCAAGATTTGCGGCAATGGTCATGGGAATGGATTCCTTTCTGGAACAGGGTTAACGGCGCAGCAGATCGAGGAGCCCCTGGGCCATCTGCCGGGTCTGATCGAACATGCGGAGATTGGCCTCATAGCTGCGGCCGGCTTCACGGGCATCGGCCACTTCGATCATGAGATCGACCGTCGAGCCGCGATAGAACCCCATCTCATCCGCCAGCGCATGGCCGGGATCATAAATCAGGGGCAATTCGCGCCGGTCAAGTTGCACCGGCCCGGTCGCAACCCGCGTCGTGCCACTGGCGCGATCCAGCTCTGTCCGGAAGTCGATGGTTTTGCGCCTGTATCCGGGGGTATCCGCATTCGCTATGTTCTCAGAGACATGGCGCAGGCGTCGCGCCTGAGCTTCCATCCCCGACGCGCTGACGCCAAAACTGTCAAACAGACTACCCATGATGTCCCCTTTCAACGGCCAAGTGCTGTGCGCAAAATCGTTCGGGCCGACCCGTAGACCGCCAGAGCGAGTTCATGACTTTGCTTGTTTTGTGCCCCGCGCATCATTTCGCGTTCCAGCGAAACGGAATTGCCATTGGGCGAGAGAACAGGGGATGTGCGATCCACCTGCGCGACATGACGCGGCGTGCCGGCCTGCCAGTCCAGATGCGAGACACGCGTCGCCGCAAGCCGTTTGGGCTGGTTATATGTCGCGCCGAAATCAGGCAGATCACGCGCACGAAACCCGGGGGTGTCGGCATTGGCGATATTCTCGGATATCGTCACCTGCCGGGCGGCGGAATGCCGCGCCATCGCCTGCGCCATGCGCATCACATCGGGTATCTCGAACATGAGGGCTTCTCCCGTCAACTCATGCACCAATCTTTAAGGGTGATTCGATTAAGGATAGGTAAGCAAGCTGCAGAAAGCCGAGATGCCGATGAACATACTTGATGAAATCCGTGCCCAGGTGCACGAGTTGCGACCGCTGCGCGTGTCAGGGCGGATCAGCCGGGTCGATGGTCAGTTGCTCGCGGTCGAAGGGCTGACAGATCTCGCGCGGATCGGCGACTGGCTCGATATCCGCACGCGCGACGGTGGTCGGATCGGTGCCGAAATCCTGCGCCTGACCCCGGATCAGGCCTTCGCCCTGCCCGACGGCCCGCGCGAGGGGCTGGCCATCGGGGACCGCGCCGAGCACCGGCCCGCACGCGGCATCTCGCCCGATGACAGCTGGATCGGTCGCGTCATCGACCCCTATGGCCGTCCGCTTGACGGGCGCGCCCTGCTTCCGGGCGCACGGGTGCGCGCGCTCGATGCGCCTGCCCCGGAACCTGCGCGGCGCGGGCGGCTGGGCGCGCGGCTGGAAACCGGAATGGCCGTGTTCAATACGCTGCTACCCGTGGTCGAAGGCCAGAGAATCGGCCTGTTCGCAGGCTCGGGCGTCGGCAAATCCATGCTTCTGGGCAATTTCGCGCGTAATATGCAGGCCGATGTCGTGGTCATCGCGCTGATCGGCGAACGGGGCCGCGAGCTGCGCGAATTCGTCGAGGATGTGCTGGGGCCGGAAGGGCTGGCGCGGGCCGTGATCATCGCCGCGACCTCGGACCAGCCGCCGCTGACACGGCGCCGCTGTGCGCAAGCCGCGATGTGTGTGGCCGAGCATTTCCGCGATCAGGGCAAACATGTGCTGATGCTCGCTGACAGCATCACCCGTCTGGCCGAAGCCCATCGCGAAGTGGCGCTTGCAGGTGGCGAAGAGGCGTCCTTGCGCGGCTTCCCGCCCTCGACCGCGCATCGGATCATGGCACTGGCCGAACGCGCCGGGCCCGGACGCGATGGGACCGGCGCCATCACGGCGATTTTCACAGTGCTGGTGGCCGGGTCGGATATGGAAGAACCCATTGCCGACATTTTGCGCGGCGTGCTCGACGGGCATGTGGTCATGGACCGCGCGATTGCCGAGCGCGGGCGCTTCCCGGCCATCGACGTGCTGCGGTCGGTCAGCCGCGCCCTGCCCCATTGCGCCAGCCCCGAAGAAAACGCCCGCATCGCCGAGGCGCGGCGGCTTCTGGGCGCCTATGACCGGGCTGAAATGATGGTCCAGGCCGGGCTCTATGAAAAAGGCAGCGACCCGCTTGTCGACCGTGCCATCGCAGTCTGGCCCGCGCTCGACGCCTTTGTGGGCGAGCCCGCGCCCGCGGGCATCAAGGGCGCTTTTGCCAAGCTCGCCAAATGCACCGAACCGCCCCCCACTGCGCAACCTGGCCCGCAACCAGGCAAACGACGATGAAAACCCGTTTCCCTTGGGCGCGGATTTGCACTAGACCGGGCGGAAATCTCACATTCCGGACGGACCCATGGCGCGTATCCTGATCACTTCGGCCCTGCCCTATATCAACGGCATCAAGCATCTGGGCAATCTCGTCGGCAGCCAGCTGCCTGCCGATCTCTATGCCCGCTACATGCGCGCGCGCGGCCATGAGGTGATGTTCATCTGCGCGACAGACGAACATGGCACGCCTGCCGAACTCGCCGCCGCCAAGGCGGGCGAGGCCGTGGACGCTTATTGCACCCGAATGCACGCGGTCCAGACCGAGCTTGCAAATGGCTTCGCACTGTCTTTCGACCATTACGGCCGCTCATCGAGCGCGCGCAACCATGCGCTGACCCAGCACCTTGCCGCCCGTCTGGGTGCGGCCGGTCTGATCGAGGAAGTGGCTGAGAGCCAAGTCTATTCCCACACCGATGGCCGCTTCCTGCCCGACCGCTACATCGAGGGCACCTGCCCCAATTGCGGCTATGAGCGCGCGCGCGGCGATCAATGCGAGAATTGCACCAAACAGCTGGACCCCACTGACCTGATCAACCCTCGCTCGGCGATTTCCGGCGCGACGGATCTGGAGGTGCGGGCGACCAAACACCTCTATCTGCGCCAATCCAAGCTGCGCGACACGCTGGACCAGTGGATCGACAGCCAGCAGCGCTGGCCGGTGCTGACCACCTCGATTGCCAAGAAATGGCTGCATGACGGCGACGGG
>SKIM01000171.1 GCA_007116445.1 Natronohydrobacter sp. | reverse complement strand
TTCGGCACGCTGATCGCGGATATTCCGCTGACGGTGATCGCCGTGCTGATCGCCTCGCTGGTCGAATGTTTCCTGATCCTGCCCAACCATATGTATCACGCCATTGCCAGCGGGGCGCGGGAACGCTGGTATGACTGGCCTTCGCGCCAGGTCAATCGCGGCTTTCAATGGCTGCGCGCGCGCGCCTTCCGCCCGCTGATGCATTTGGTCATCGCCGCGCGCTATCCGGTCGTGGCCGCGCTGATTGCGCTGCTGGCTGTGCAGATGTCGCATCTTGTGCGCGGCGATCTGCCGTTTCGGTTCTTCGTGGCTCCTGAACAGGGCTCGATCACCGGCAATATCGTGATGGTGGACGGTGCAACGCGCGAGGATACGCGCGAGGCATTGCGCGAATTGCAGCGCGCGACGGATGCGCTGGCCGCCCGGCTGGAAGCCGAGAGCGGCACCAACCCGGTGATCTTTTCCATGACGGAGCTCGGCGGGCATACCGGGCGCGCGCTCGCCTCGGCAGAGAACAAGGACGGCGATCTTCTGGGCTCGATCACCATCGATTTGGTTGATGCCGATTTCCGCAGCTTGTCGTCCTTTGCCTTCGCCTCGGCACTGCAGGACGAGGTGCAGCCACATCCGCGCATGGAGGAGTTCAGTTTCCGCTCATGGGGGCAGGGGCCGGGCGGCGACACGCTGTCAGTTGAACTGAGCGGTGGCGATGCCGCAACGCTGAAAGCGGCGGCAGAATCGCTGCGCACAGCCCTCGCGCCCTTCCCTGAGATCACTGGTCTGGAAGACAATCTGCCCTATGACAAGCAGGAGTGGATCCTGCAGCTGACCCCACAGGGACAGGCGCTGGGCTTCACCATTGACGGGCTGTCGCGCGATCTGCGCAATCGCCTCTCGGGGATCGAGGCTGCGAGTTTCCCCGACGGGTTGCGCACAGGCCGCATCCGGGTCGAGGTTCCGAGCGCCGAGCGCGCCGAAGATTTCCTCGACAGCATGATGATGCGCACGGGCTCAGGCAGTTTTGTGCCGCTGGGCGATGTGGTTTCCGTCTCTGACCGGCAGGGCTTTTCGCTGATCCGGCGTGAAAACGGAGTACGCGTGGTCACAGTCACAGGTGATCTGTCCGAGGATGACCCGGCCCGCGCCCGCGAAGTCACGCGCCTGATGACCGAAGTCATCCTGCCCGATCTGGAGTCCGAATTCGGCGTCACGACGCGGCTGTCCGGGCAGGCCGAGCAGGAGCGCGAATTCATGTCCGACGCGGCCATCGGGCTTACGCTGTGCATGATACTGATCTATCTGACGCTCGCCTGGGTGTTCTCAAGCTGGTTGCGGCCAATGGTGGTCATGGCGGTTATTCCCTTCGGCCTGATCGGGGTCATCCAGGGCCATCTGAGCTGGGACATGGCGCTGTCGATGTTCTCGGTCGTCGGTATGATCGGCATGGCCGGGATCATCATCAACGATTCCATCGTGTTGGTCACGACGGTCGATCAATATGCCCGCGAGCGCGGGTTGATCCCGTCGATCATCGATGCCGCCTGCGACCGGCTGCGGCCGGTGCTGCTGACCACGCTGACCACGGTTCTGGGCCTTGCGCCGCTGATGTTCGAGAATTCGACGCAGGCTGCCTTCCTGAAACCCACAGTCATCACGCTGGTCTATGGGCTGGGCTTCGGGATGTTCATCGTGCTGCTCTTGGTGCCCGCGATGCTGGCCATCGGGCATGACATCAGCCGCCAGATGACGTCGCTGCGCCGTGCGCTGTCGCGGCCTGCGCGCGGGATCGCGCTGGTCCCGCTGGCTGCGGCGGTGCTGGTCGCGCTGTGGTTCGCGGCCACGCTTGGCACTGCGCTGCTGGCTGAGATCAATGGCGGGGCAGAGGGCGGCATGCGCGCCGCATTCATCCTGTTCATCGGCGGCACGGCGCTGGCGCTGGGGGTCGTCTGGGTTATCGGCGCGCTGGCGATGCTGCGCGCGCAGCGCGGGCGGGTTCAGTCGGAAATGACGCAACCCTGATGCACGACAGTGCCATATTCGTTGACGACGCTCAGCCGCACGGCAGATCGATCAATCGCAGGCGCGCCCCCAGTGCTGCGGATCAGGCTGTGGCCGATCAGCATATCGCCCTGCCGCTCGGTGGGCAGCACACGCGCCGCCAGTCCCGGAGCCTCGATCACCACAAATTCACGCAGGCCCGATGGCGGCATGCGCAGCGCGGCACTGAGTTGCACACCCCGTTTATGCGGCGCAATCGTGCAAGAGACATCGCGCAGCCCCGCACTGCGTGCAGAGCGTGGGCGCTTTTCAAGGGCAGTGGCGATTGCCGCGTCATGCACTCCTGCGCCGTTCAGCGACAGGTTCAGCGGCAAATCGATCGGGATGCAGATATCATTGCACACCCCGAGGCTGAGCGTCGCGTCAAGCTCGACCGGCAGGCCCGTGTCGATGGGCGTGATCTCGATGGGCAGCGTGACCTGATCAGCATAGCCGACGCTGGCAAAGCCCGCCTTCATATGCAGCTGGGGTTCTGGCCACAGGATACGGGCCTGCGCGACATTGCGTGACCCGCTCCAGTCCAGACGCGGCACGACGCCCGCTTCGCCAGGATGGCGCCAATAGGTGATCCAATCGGGGGCAAGGCGCAGCTTGAGCGCGGACATATGTGTGCCCGCGCTGGTTTTCCAACCGGGTTTCATTTTTGCATCCACCACATCAGCGGCGTGCTGGGCCGACGCTACGCTGCTACTGAGCGACAGAAAGATCGAAATGAGGGATGCGAGTCGGAGTGTTTTCATCTGAACAGGGATTCCGCGTGGGCGCTGAAATGGGAAGTCACAAGGGCGCGACTTTTCGTGTCTGTGACGGATAGGGCGCAAATTTATTCCCGGCCCCTTGGCAAGCAGAGCGCGCAAAGGCATGCTTGTGCTGTTGGCAGAATGGGCAGCCACAGGAGAGTGCAGGGCCGTATGGATCATTTGAGCGGAAAATTCCTGATCGCAATGCCATCCATGCCGGATCCGCGATTCGCGCATTCGGTGGTGTTGCTCTGTGCCCATTCCGAGGATGGGGCGATGGGGATCATCGTCAACAAGCCGCTGCCAGATCTGCGACTGAAAACGCTTCTCGACAATCTCGAATTGCCAGTGACGGAAGATGCGGCCGGGCTTGGTGCTGCGTTTGAAGATGGGCCTGTCCATTTCGGCGGCCCGGTTGAGACCGGACGCGGTTTTGTGGTCCACAGCCCTGATTTCTTTAGCGACGAGGGCAGTCTGGAAATCGGCCAAGGCGTGGTTCTGTCCACCTCGGTCGAGATTCTTGCCGAGATGGCGCGCGGCGCGGGGCCTGCGCAGGCGCTGATCGCGCTGGGCTATGCGGGCTGGGCGCCCGAGCAGTTGGAGGCCGAGATACAGGCCGGGGGCTGGCTGATCGCGGATGCGGCCCCGCATCTGTTGTTCGGCACGGAAGACAGCGCCAAATGGATGGCGGTGCTCAAAAGCCTAGGGGTTGATCCCCGGCATCTGTCAGGGGCGGCGGGTCACGCCTGATCGTTTGCCCCCACCAGTGCTGCAGCGAATTCCTCGGGGTCAAAGGCTTGCAGATCGTCGATCTGCTCGCCCACGCCGATGGCATGGATGGGCAGCCCGAAACGGTCGGCAAGCGCCACCAGAACGCCGCCGCGCGCGGTCCCGTCGAGCTTGGTCATCACCAACCCGCTGACATCGGCCAGCTTGCGGAAAATCTCCACCTGATTGAGCGCGTTCTGCCCGGTCGTCGCGTCCAGCACCAGCAGCGTGTTATGCGGCGCGTCGGGATCGAGCTTGCGCAGGACGCGCAGAATCTTGGCGAGTTCCTCCATCAGATCGGCGCGGTTCTGCAAGCGCCCGGCTGTGTCGATCATCAGCAGATCGACGCCTTCCGCCTTGGCGCGCGCGAGGGCATCATAGGCGAGGCTTGCAGGGTCCGACCCTTCGGGCGCAGTCATCACGGGCACGCCTGCGCGCGCGCCCCAGACCTGCAACTGCTCCACGGCAGCTGCGCGAAACGTGTCGCCCGCCGCGATCATCACCGATTTGCCCGCCGCGCGGAACTGGCTGGCGAGCTTGCCGATGGTCGTGGTCTTGCCCGCCCCATTGACGCCGACGACCAGCACCACTTGCGGGCGCACCCCATAGAGCGGCAGGGGCTTGGCGACAGGCTCCATGATGCGCGCGATCTCAGCCGCAAGCGCGGATTTGATATCGCGCACGGAAAGCTTGCGGCCAAAACGCCCCTCGGCCAGATTGGCGCAGACCCGCATCGAGGTTTCGACCCCCATATCCGCCTGAATGAGCAATTCCTCCAGACTTTCGAGCATTTCATCATCGAGCACCCGGCGCGGGGCGTCGTCGCGGCCCAGCATACGGCCCAGAAAGCCAGGTTTTGGGGCCTCGGTCTCGGTCGCGGGGGGCACGGGCGGCGGCGCGACCGGGCTGGACGCTTCAGGCTTTGGCGCAGCTTCAGGGGCTTTTTGTTCAGGGGACGGCGGGGGCGCTGCGGGCGTGGGCGCGTCGCTCTGATCCTCGACCAGCGCTTCCAGCCCCTGATCGAGCTTCGACGAAGACCGGAACATCCGCTCTTTCAACTTAGAGAAAAACGACATGCCTTCATCCTTTTTGTCCCGCCCCAGAGCTAACGTATGTGGCGGGCTTTGAAAAGCGTGGCATTGCATATGGCTGGCAAGGGCACACGCCCATGATATATGTCGCCAAACACCGGAGATCGCATGCCCGTTCTGCCCTTCGCCTTTGCTGCCATTGCCCCGGTCTTGCTGCTCGGCGCGGGCGCGTTCTGGGGCGGGCTCTGGGCCGTCGTGGGGCTGGCTTACGTCTCGGTGCTGGCTTTCGCTGCCGATACGCTGATCACGCGCCGCCTGCCAGATGCAGAGCCTGAAGAGGTCGAGCGCGCGGCCAACAGGCTTTCTGTGCTGATCGCGCTGGCGCATTTCGCGCTTATGGCAATCGGGGTTGCGGCGCTTGCAGGCGCGACCGGGCTGGGTTTGGCGGAACGGGTGGCCTTGTTCTTCGCCTTCGGTCTTTATTTCGGCCAGGTCAGCATCGCCAATGCGCATGAATTGATCCATCGCAGTGACCGGCGGCTGTTTGGGCTGGGCAAATGGGTATTTATCTCGATGCTTTACGGCCATGTCACCACCTCGCACCGGCTGTTGCACCATGCCCATGTTGCCACGCCCAAAGATCCGAATTTCCCACCGCTCGGCATGAGTTTCTACCGCTACCTGCCGCGCAGCCTGGCGCTGAATCTGTTCGAGAGCTTTCGGCTTGAACGCGCGCGCGCCGCGCGCTCTGGTCGGATGACCCTGTTTGTCAGCTATATAGGCGGCGCGCTGGCTTTTCTTGCGCTGGCCGGGTTCGCCTTTGGCGGGGCAGGCATCGCCGCTTTGGCCGGTTTCGCGGCCTATGCGCAGTTCCAGCATGCGATGGTCGATTATCTGCAGCATTATGGCCTCGCGCGGCGACGCCTGCCCGATGGCCGCTATGAGCCGCAGGGCCCGCAGCACAGTTGGAACAGCCCGCATTGGTTCACCTCGCTGATGGCGGTGAATGTGACGCGCCATTCCGACCACCATGCGCATCCCGGCCGCATTTACCCGGCGCTGCGCTTGACGTCACAGATGCCGGTTCTGCCATATAGTTTACCAGCGATGGGTGTGATCGCTCTTGTGCCCCGGCTGTGGTTTCGCATGATGGACAAGCGCGTGGCGCGCGTTCTGGCAATGGCTGAGGGGGACCACGGATGACGGCTTGGCGATCATTTCTGCTAGCGGGCGCGCTGGCGGTGCTTGGTGGCGCGGGGGGCGCACAGACCCCGATGACGGCGGCCGAATTCGAGGCCTATGTGACTGGCAGGACACTTACTTTCGGCTTTGAAGGGCTGCCCTATGGCATCGAGGAATTCCGGCCCGGTCGGCGCACGACATGGGCTTTCATGGGGGAGGAATGTCGGGAGGGGCGCTGGTTCGCGCGCGATGAGCAGATCTGTTTCATCTATGATGACCGCCCCGCAGACGAACATTGCTGGATTTTCTGGCGCGGCGAGACGGGCCTGAATGCGCGATTCATGGGCGAAGGCCAGAGCACCGAACTGTATGAGGTCCAGCGCTCCAGCCGTCCGCTGATCTGTCCGGGACCGGAAGTCGGGGTCTAGAGCGCGTTTCGACCGGAGCGAAGCGAGGATCGAGAAAAATGCACGTGAAAACAAGATTGAGAGTGGTCCATCCTGCTAAAGTTGATCGCGAACGACTCTAAAGTCTGCGACCCGGTGCACTTAGCGATAGACATGCTCCTCATCGGGGAAAGCGCGCGACTTGACCTCTTCGGCGTAGCCCGACACGGCGGCCTCGATGGCGGGGCCTAGATCGCCGTATTTCTTGACGAATTTCGGCACCCACGGGTTCAGCCCCAGCATGTCTTCGAGCACGAGGATCTGCCCGTCACAATTGGCCGATGCGCCAATCCCGATCGTTGGGATCTCCACCGCCGCCGTGATCTTGTCCGCAAGCGGGGCGACCACGCCCTCAACCACCAGGGCGAAAGCCCCGGCCTCGGCCACGGCTTTGGCATCTGCGATATGCGCGTCCCATGTGTCTTCATCGCGGCCCTGGGTCTTGAAGCCGCCCATGACATGGCTTGATTGCGGGGTCAGGCCGATATGCGCCATGACCGGGATCCCGCGCTCGACAAGGAAATGGATCGTCTCGGCCATGCGCGCGCCACCCTCCAGCTTGACCGCGCCGCAGCCTGTTTCCTTCATGATCCGCGCAGCATTGCGGAACGCCATATTGGGCGACTCCTCGTAGGTGCCGAAGGGCATGTCGACGATGATCAGCGCGCGCTTCGTGCCGCGCACCACTGCGCGACCATGCATGATCATCAGGTCCAGCGGCACGCCGATGGTGGAGTCCATGCCATGCATCACCATCCCCAGACTGTCGCCCACCAGAATGAAATCCGCGTATTTATCCACGATGGCCGCTGTATGCGCATGGTACGAGGTCAGCGAGACAATCGGATCGCCCCCCTTGCGGGCGCGGATCTGGGGGACTGTCATTCGGCGGATCTGGGTCTGGACACTCATGGGGCCTCACTTTCGGGATGAACGACGCGGTTATCTATCAGAAAGACGCTTCCGAAGGACACCGCGAGCAGGATGACCGCTGGACGTGTCAGCGGGCCGGAAATGGTGGCAAGGCTGGTTGCGTCGCGAATATCGACCGACTGCACCCGCGCGCGCGGCTCGGCGTCGAGGGTTGCGCGCACATGGCTGCGCAGCCGCGAGGCCGTGACGCCAGTGGGCGCCATCGCTTCGGCCTGATCGAGCGCGCGCGCAAGCACGCTGGCGCAGGCGCGGTCCGCTGGCGTCAGGCGTACATTGCGCGAGGACATGGCCAGCCCGTCTGCTTCGCGCTGGATCGGGCCAGCTATGATCTCGATGCTCATATCCAGATCGCGCACCATGGTGCGGATCACCGCGAGTTGCTGGTAATCCTTCTGACCAAAGACAGCCGCATCGGGGCGGATGATGTTGAACAGCTTTGTCACGACGGTCGCAACGCCCCGGAAATGGCCGGGGCGCAGCTTGCCGATCAGGGTTTTCGCAAGCTCGGTCGTCTCGACAATGGTCTGGGCCTGCGGGTCATAGACCTCTGCCGCATCGGGCATGAATACAGCATCAACCCCTTCGCCGCGCAGCAGTTCAAGGTCGCGGGCCTCTTCGCGGGGGTAGCTGTCGAAATCCTCGCCCGGGCCGAATTGCGTCGGATTGACGAAAATCGACGCCACAACGCGGCCTTCAGCACCGGCGCGCGCGCGGGCCAGACGCATCAGCGACAGATGCCCGTCATGCAGAAAGCCCATTGTCGGCACCAGCACGACCGGCGCGCCGGATGCGCTGCGCCACTTGGCAACCATGCTGCGGATAGCAGATTTCGTGCGGCAAATCTCCATGCGCTCTCCCCCCTCCGCAGTGATCCCTTGGACTATTCCGTGAGCAGGTCGCTCAGACCCAGCGCGCGAAGGGCGGCAGGCTCATCAGCACTGCGTCCGGGTCATGCCCGGTTTGCAAACCGAATTTCGTGCCCCGATCATAGACGAGGTTGTATTCAGCATAAAGTCCGCGGTGGATCAGCTGGGTTTCCTTGTCGGCGTCCGACCAGGCCATCTGCCTGCGCCGCTCGACCTGCGCGAGGAAAGCGGGCAGGAAAGCGCGGCCCACATCCTGCGTGAAGGCGAAATCGGCCTCCCAGTCTCCGGTGCAGCGGTCATCGTAGAAAATTCCGCCCACGCCCCGCGCGCGTTTGCGATGCGGGATGAAGAAATACTCATCCGCCCAGGCCTTGAAGCGCGGGTAAAGCTCCGCCCCATGCGGGTCGCAATAGCGTTGCAATGTCGCGTGGAAATCGGCGGTGTCTTCGTCGTATTCGATGCAGGGGTTCAGGTCCGAGCCGCCGCCGAACCACCAGCCGCCGGGCGTCCAGAACATGCGCGTGTTCATGTGGACAGCAGGCACATGCGGATTTTGCATATGGGCGACCAGTGAAATCCCGCTGGCCCAGAAGCGCGGATC
>SKIM01000344.1 GCA_007116445.1 Natronohydrobacter sp. | reverse complement strand
CGCAATTTACGCTGCCCAACGGGCGCGGCTTGCGCGCGGGCGACGAAGTGCTGACCTATGTCGCGCGCAATCTCGAACCTTATCGCGGCACGCATATCTTTCTGCGCGCTCTGCCCGAGGTATTGGCCGCGCGCCCAAACGCACAGGTGGTGATCATTGGTGGTGACGGGGTCAGCTACGGCGCGGCACCGCCCGAAGGCTGCTGGCGCGAGGTGTTTCTGCGTGAACTCGCCGGCCGCATCGACCTGAACCGTGTGCATTTTCTGGGGCGTGTGCCCTATGCGGATTACAAGTGCCTGATCCAGATCGGGCGCGCGCATGCCTATCTGACCGCGCCTTTCGTGCTGTCATGGTCGCTGCTCGAGGCTATGGCGATGGGGGCCAATGTCATCGCGTCGCGCACGGGGCCGGTGGAAGAGGTGATCACCCATGGGGTGAATGGGCGGCTGGTCGATTTCTTCGATATCGAGGGTTGGTCAGAGGCGCTGATCCGCGCGCTTGCAGGGTCTGATGCTGATGCGCCCCTGCGCCGCGCGGCGCGCGCGAGCATTGTCGAGAATTACGATCTGCACCGTATCTGCCTGCCGCGCCTGATTGGTTTCGTGGAAGGCAGCGCATAAAAAGGGGTGCGCAATGCGCACCCAAGTTGGCTTCTTCTTGACGTAAGGTCAGATCAACGGAACCCGTAGACCAGAGACACGCCGAGCACATGGTCGGTGCGCTTGCCGGTATTCGCGCTGTTGTAGTTCGTCCGCACGCTGAAGCGCGTGGACAGACCTTCGAGCTGACCAACGCTGATGCCGAAATCATTCTCGGCGATCGTGCCGACTTTCGAGCGCAGCACGTCGGTGTTGTTGGTCAGGAACACCCCGTCGGTGATCCGGTAATAGGCGCGCGACGACGCGATGGCGCCGAGTTCGGTTGTGTTCTCGCCATCGGCCCGGTTGTAGCGGATCCCAGGTCCAGCCTGCACACGCCATGCGACGTCTTCGGTATTGAGGATTCGGTAGCCGGGGCCGAAGCCGAGGAAGGCGTCAGTGGTGCGGTTGCCGGGCATGCGGTCAGCTTCGACGCGACCCAGGCCGAAGACGTAGAAATCGTCGGCGAAGTAGTAATTGGCGTCATAGACGGCAAACCCGTCGGCCTTGGTGCGTGCGTCATTGGCGCGCCCCAGTTCCAGACCCAGCCCGAGACTGTGGTTCCATTGCCCGATATTGTAGTTGAACCGGCCCGCAAGGCTCATGTCGCGCGCGTCGGAATTGCCACGATTTGCCGCAAAGCTCATCGCAAGGCTGCCGGTCCAGCCGGGGGCGAATTGCTGGTTGCCAAAGCGGGCACGGTCTTCGGCACGCGCCTGATCTTCGCGCACATCGCGTTCGATGTCGGTCAGACGATCATCGAGGGCCTGCACTCCGGTCAGCTGTGCTTGCGCGTGAGCGGACGTTACACCGATTGCCAGAGCCAGAACCGACGCGGCAGCGGTGGTCAAATACTTGTTCATGGCACTCTCCTTTTATCCCATGAATGGAAGCCGGTGCTGGCGCGACATGCGTCGTGCATGTGCGCATCACCGACTTGGGCCATTGGGCCTGTCGCGGGGATAGAAGGCAGGCAGACATAATGGAAATTCAGAATAATTAACGATGAATCAACAATTGATCATGTGAAGTGGCGCTCTTGGCTCCCGCTTCGGAGATAGGCGGACAGATTTTTCAGGGTATTGAAAAATAACAAAAAAACCCGGCCAAGGGCCGGGTTGCAGATTGTGGTTCGTTCGATTTTCCCGTTCAGATACTGTCAGTCACATCCGTGATCTCGTCGGTGATCACTACAGCAGTGTCTGATAGTGTCTTTTGCGCAACAGAAAGCAGATGCGGGTCGATGTCATCGCGCCAGACGACCCAGACCGGATAGGTGAAATGCGGGGCGTCTGCGACCAGATGCAGGCGCCCTTCTTCGATATAGCGCGCGGCAAACCGGCCCGGCAGATACCCTGCCAGACCGCGCCGGATCAGATAGCCGGTCACCAGAACGCCGATGGCAAAGGTCATCCCGTTGGTGGTCACATGGCCCATCTCATCCTGATGAAACCGCATGAAGCTCTCGCCCCAGTCGACATAGGCATAGCGGCCATGGATCTGGTCCATGGTGGGGTTTTCCCACGGGGCCACCAGAACCAGTTCATCCTCGATGACAGGTTCCAGCACGAAGCCGGGGCGCATCGTTGGCTCATAAGTCAGGACTGCTTGCAGCAGTCCGTCATTGAGCGCGCGGGTCAGCCGGTCGGGCATGCCCAATTCCGCGCGCAGGCTCAGTTCCGGCATCTCGGCGCGCAAGGCATCGAGCCAGCGATATCCGAGCCGCGGCCAGAGCGATGCCTGACCGCCAATGGCAAAGCTCTCGGTATAGCCTTCGGGAATTGCAACCTGCTGGCGCGCATCATTCCAGGCGCGCAGGATGCTCAGCGCATAGGGTTCGAACTGTTTGCCCGCCGGGGTCAGGACGGCACCCGCCTTGGAGCGTTCGAACAACTGTTTGCCGATCTGTTGTTCGAGCCGTTGTACGCGCAGACTGACCGCAGACTGCGTAACGAACAGACGGTCAGCCGCTGCCAGAAACGATCCGGTCTGTGCGACTTCCATGAAGGTGCGGATAAGGGTCAGGTCCATGGCGAGGCAATCTCCGACAGAAGGGAAGGGCAGGGGTCAGCGCAGCGCGGTCTGAAGGCGGTCCTGCCTGTGCGCGGGATCGTCGGGCCAGGCATTTCGCGCGGCGATCATATGTAACGTGGCGGCTTTGGCCAGAACCGCACGCAGGGGGCCGGCGTCCGGCATCGTGGCGCTCTGCGCGTACAAAGCCAGAGTTGCATCCACGGGACCGATTTGGCCGCGAAGCCATGCGCCCCGCGCGTCTTGCCTGAGCAGCAGTTCATCAGGCGCCAAGGCAAGGCGGCCGCCCACCTCCTCATGGCGCAATGCACGCGCGAGCGCGTCGGCGAGTGGCGTTATTATCCAGACCGGTGGCGTGACGAGCAGACACGGGCCAATGCGCCCGCCCGTGATCAGAAAGCCCAGGCAGCTATGGCAATCCGCGCCATCGGGGCGCAGCAAAGGGCGCAAGACATTTTCCATCGAAACACTCTTCAAATCACAGTCTTTTTATGCGTGCAGAAGACATAATAAAAACAAATAATATTTGATGTTTCGATGAGTAATTCTTGTGTCATTCTTGGTTAATTATTGGTGGCCCTGAATGTGATCGATCTGATGGGACTGGTCAAAGGAAGACATGATGATACGGGCATGCGCCGTGCAGAACTCCTGATTCCTGCACGGCCCATCATGAATGTGTTGTCAGGGGGGATCAGATTGCGGAACTGTGCCCCGCTTTGTCCAAGGTATAAGCGTCGAATATTGTCGCGATCATGCGTGTCAGCGGTCGGCCTGCAGGGGTGATTTCCAGCCCTTGCGCGTCACTTTTGACAAAGCCCGCAAAATTCCGGGAGGCCTGATCAATCAGCGCCCCGAGCTCTGTGGCATCCGCGCCGAAATCCTCGACCAATTCCTCGCGCGACAGGCGGAAGTCACACATCAGCGCCTCGATCGCGCGGTTGCGCCACCGATCGGCGGGGGTGAGGGCATGGCCCCGCGCTGTCGCAAAACGCCCCTGTTCAACGGCAGCTTTCCAACGCGCGGTCGCAGCGTTGTTCTGCACATAACCCTGCGGAAAGCGCGAGATCGACGACGCCCCGAGCCCGATCAGGACTGGCGACATGTCATCGGTGTAGCCTTGGAAATTGCGCCGCAGCCGACCCGTCTTGGCCGCGATGGCCAGCCCGTCATGGGGACGCGCGAAATGGTCGATGCCGATTTCATCATAGCCGTCCCAGAGCAGCAGGCGCCGCGCCGTTTCGAACAGGTCGAACCGTTCTTCGGGGCGGGGCAGCGTGTCTGACGGGATCACCTGCTGGCGCCGCGCCATCCAGGGGACATGCGCATAGCCATAAAGCGCGATGCGGTCGGGGTTGAGCGATAGCAGTTTCTGCACTGAATCCGCCACCCGTCGCTGCGTCTGGGCGGGCAGCCCATAGAGGATGTCGACATTCAGGCTCTTGATGCCACGCGCGCGCAACCCGTCAGCGGCTTGTTTGGTGATTTCGAAGCTCTGGTCGCGTCCGATGATGCCCTGCACCTCGGGGTCGAAATCCTGCACACCGATCGAGGCGCGGGTCAGACCTGCTTCGGCCAGCGCATCAAGGCGGGGGGCGTCAATCTCGTTGGGATCTATCTCGACCGAGAACTCGCCCCCCTCGGCCAGTGGGGCAATGTCGAAGATATGGGCCGCCAGATCGCGCATGACCGGCGCGGGCAGCATCGTCGGCGTGCCGCCG
Source organism: Natronohydrobacter sp. (assembly GCA_007116445.1). GTDB lineage: Bacteria > Pseudomonadota > Alphaproteobacteria > Rhodobacterales > Rhodobacteraceae > Roseinatronobacter. The sequence continues at coordinate 4,316 of SKIM01000344.1, read as the reverse complement.
CCCCAATGCAGGCGTGACAACTGCACGCCTTCTGGCAAATGGGTGCGCAAAAGCTCCAGCTCTGCTCGCAACGCCTGTGCGTAGGCGAGGACAGGGGCGTCGCTGGTCGTGCCCTGCGTGCGGCAGGCGCAGAACCAGCAGAGCCTGCGGCAGAACGGCACATGCAGATAGAGCGAGATCGCGCTCCCTGCAGGGATCTGTTTGATCCAGCTAGAGCAAATGCCCCGCGGCAGATCGGCGGAGAAGTTCGGAGCCGTTGGATAGCTTGTATACCGCGGTACGCGCGCGTTGAATAAACCCAATTCCGAAAGTTGCTTTATGTGCATCATGTGGTTACCTTGGAGGTATTGCGCGCCCCCGCGCCTTGATGCAGATCAAACACCATGACGAGAACATCGCCCAAGATTCAGCCCTATTCGCAGGAATGCAGCGACTGTCCCATTCGCCACCGGGCGGTTTGTGCTCGGTGCGAAGGGGAAGAACTCGATGCATTGGAGCAGATCAAATACTATCGCAGCTTCGAGGCGGGGCAAACCGTTGTCTGGGCCGGGGACAAGATGGATTTCGTGGCTTCGGTCGTTACCGGGATTGCCACGCTGAGCCAGACCATGGAAGACGGGCGTCGCCAGATGGTCGGGCTCTTGCTGCCGTCGGATTTTGTCGGGCGTCCGGGGCGTGAGACTTCGGCCTATGATGTGACAGCTGCGACGGATCTGGTGATGTGCTGTTTTCGCAAGAAACCCTTCGAAGACATCATGTTGCGCACACCTCATATCGGCCAGCGCCTGCTGGAGATGACGCTGGACGAACTGGATGCGGCGCGCGAATGGATGCTGCTTCTGGGCCGCAAGACGGCACGCGAGAAGATTGCCAGCCTGATCTGCATCATCGCAAGGCGTGATGCCTCGCTGCAGCTGAATGCAGCTGACGGGGCATTGCGGTTTGATCTGCCGCTGACGCGTGAAGCCATGTCGGAATATCTGGGGCTGACACTTGAGACGGTCAGCCGTCAGATGTCGGCTCTGCGCAAGGAGGGGCTGATCGTGACCGAAGGCAAGCGCCAGATCGTCATCCCCGATTTCGACCTGTTGCTGGAAGAAACCGGCGATGATTCGGATGGCGGTTTTCTGGTCTGATCCTTAGTGACCCCTGCCTGGGTCAGCGCGCCAGAAACACGGCCATGTCACTGTTCTGCAGCAGATTGCGCGTCGTGCCGCCGAGAATAGCCTGCCGCAGGCGCGAGTGGCTATAGGCCCCGATGACCAGCAGATCTGCGGCCTGCTCCTTGGCGTGGCGGTGCAGGATGTCACTGATGTGCGGCAATGTCTTGGCGACGACCGAGATATCGACCTGGCAGCCGTGCCGCACAAGGAGTTGCGCGAGCAATCCGCCGGGATCGGACCGCTCTAACCCGTGGCTGGGCGGGTCGACGACCAGCAGATTGACCAGATCGGCATCGACCAGCAGGGGCAGGGCTGCGCGTGCGGCTGCAAGCGCTTCGTCACTCTGGTTCCATGCCAGCACGATCTTTCGGAAATCGGGCAGGGCGGTGCCGGGCGGCGGCGGGATCAGCACAGGGCAATTGCCCTCGAACAGCGCGGCTTCGGTGATGATTTCATTCTGCGGTCCGGTGCCGTCGCCATAGGGATGTGGCAGCACGACCAGATCGGAGAACCGCGCCTTGATGCCGACATGCGCAGAAACGCCGCCCAATGTGAGCACGGCCGTGTCCACGCTCCAGCGCAGACTGGCCGGGCGCAAGGTGTCGCGCGCCAGAGTTGCGAGTGCTTCGGCCCGCTCTTGCGCTTCATCAAATACAGATTGGTAGATCACGGCAGGTGCGCCTGCATAGAAGCCCACGCTCTGGGTTGTGTCGATGCCCAGACAGCAAACCTCCAGATGCGCCTCATGGCGCGCCGCGATGGTCTGGGCCGCCGCGAGAAGTGGGCCGGCCTGATCCTGCGCCGTGATGAAGGTGCAGATCGATTTATACGCCATGTCTGTCTCCTGACGGGTGCTTCGGTTCATGGCTAAGGATGGCCTGACGGAAGCCTGCGCGCGATGATCTGGCGCAAGTGTTTTGGCCGCAGGAATTGACATGAATCAAAGTCACTTTTTGGGAGCCGTGACAAAACGCATCATCCAAAACAGTGTCTGGCGCTGCTATAGCTGCGCCAGACAGATAAAGAGGACGCAGAAAATGTGGGACTATATCAAGCTGGCGGTTCTGGGGGTGATTGTGGTGACGGCCGCAGTCGCTGCCAGCATGGCTCGCGATTTGCCATATCTGGTCCATATGCTTGTGATCATCGCTGCCGCCGCGATCACATTCATCTGGATCATTCGTCGGATCGGAGAGCCGGTTCCCGTCGCCAATCAGAACGAATACATGGATGGCCCTGTCCGCTATGGAGTTATCGCGACCGCCTTCTGGGGCGTCGTGGGCTTTCTGGTCGGCGTGGTGATCGCATTTCAGCTGGCCTGGCCTGAGCTGAATTTCGAATGGGCGCAAGGTTATCTGAATTTCGGGCGTCTGCGTCCTCTGCATACCTCTGCGGTGATTTTTGCCTTTGGCGGTAACGCGCTGATCGCGTCGGCCTTCTATGTGGTCCAGCGGACCTCGGCGGCGCGGCTCTGGGGCGGCGGTCTGGCCTGGTTCGTCTTCTGGGGTTACCAGATTTTCATCGTCATGGCCGCAACCGGCTATGTGCTGGGCTCGACGCAGGGCAATGAATATGCCGAGCCCGAATGGCTGACCGACCTTTGGCTGACCATTGTGTGGGTGGCTTTTCTGATCGTGTTCATGGGCACGCTGATCAAGCGCCGGGAGCCGCATATCTATGTGGCCAACTGGTTCTACATGGCCTTCATCATCACCGTGGCGATGCTGCATCTGGTCAACAACCTGGCCATCCCCGTCTCGGTTTTCGGGTCGCGGTCGATCCCGGTCTGGTCAGGCGTTCAATCGGCGATGATCCAGTGGTGGTATGGCCATAATGCGGTGGGCTTCTTCCTGACCGCCGGTTTCCTGGGAATGATGTATTATTTCATCCCCAAGCAGGCCGAGCGGCCGGTCTACAGCTACAAGCTGTCGATCATGCATTTCTGGGCGCTGATCTTCCTCTATATCTGGGCGGGTCCGCACCATCTGCATTACACCGCACTGCCCGACTGGGCGCAGACATTGGGCATGACCTTTTCGATCATGCTCTGGATGCCCAGCTGGGGCGGTATGATCAACGGTCTGATGACATTGTCGGGCGCTTGGGACAAGCTGCGCACCGACCCGGTGATCCGCATGATGGTGGTCTCTGTGGGCTTTTACGGCATGGCGACCTTCGAGGGGCCGATGATGTCGATCAAGACCGTCAACTCGCTGTCGCATTACACTGACTGGACCATTGGTCACGTCCATTCGGCGGCACTCGGCTGGAACGGGATGATCACTTTCGGGATGCTCTACTATCTTGTGCCGAAACTCTGGCAGCGTCAGGGGCTCTACAGCCTGCGTCTGGTCAGCTGGCATTTCTGGCTCGCCACCATCGGGATCGTTCTCTACGCCGCCTCAATGTGGGTCACGGGCATCATGGAAGGCCTGATGTGGCGCGAAGTCGATGCGCAAGGCTTCCTCGTGAACTCCTTCGCTGACACTGTGGCTGCGAAATTCCCGATGTATGTGGTGCGTGGCTTGGGCGGGACGATGTTTCTCGTGGGGGCCATCATCATGTGCTACAACCTGTGGATGACTGTCACGAATAGCCCCGCGCGTGAACGCGCACCGGTTGGTCGTGCGGTCCCTGCTGAATAAGAAAGGGCAGGAAAATGGGTATTCTAGACCATCACAAGAAAATCGAAACGCATGCCACGCTTCTGCTGGTGCTGTCGTTTCTGGTCGTCACCATCGGGGGCATCGTGCAGATCGTGCCGCTCTTCTATCTCGACAACACGATCGAGAAAGTCGAAGGTATGCGCCCGTATTCCCCGCTTGAGATTGCGGGTCGCGAAATCTACGTCCGCGAAGGGTGCTATGTCTGTCACAGCCAGATGATCCGCCCGATGCGCGACGAGGTGGAGCGTTACGGCCATTACAGCCTTGCCGCCGAGTCGATGTATGACCACCCCTTCCAATGGGGCTCGAAGCGGACCGGGCCGGATCTGGCCCGTCTGGGCGGGCGTTACAGCGACGACTGGCATGTGCAACACATGATCAGCCCGCGCTCTGTGGTGCCGGAATCGATCATGCCATCCTATGGCTTCCTGATGAACCGCGTGCTGACCCGCGCTGATGCGGAGCATGTGCGCGACATCATGCGGGT
>SKIM01000225.1 GCA_007116445.1 Natronohydrobacter sp. | reverse complement strand
GCGTTGCTGAGCTTGTGGCTTTGTTTTCCTGCCAGATAGACCATGCCCGCGCCATTGCCGCCGCCAGTGAAGCCGACATCCGTCATCAGCGCCTCGCCCGGACCATTGACGACGCAGCCGATGATCGACAAGCTCATCGGGGTCTTGATATGGGCCAGCCGCTCTTCGAGCGCGGTCACGGTCTTGATCACGTCAAAGCCCTGGCGCGCACAAGAAGGGCAGGAGATGATATTCACGCCACGGTGGCGCAGGCCCAGCGCCTTGAGGATCTCATAGCCGATTTTCACTTCCTCCACCGGATCGGCGGAGAGCGAGACGCGGATCGTGTCGCCGATGCCCATCCAAAGCAGATTGCCGAGGCCAATCGCGGATTTCACAGTGCCCGACATCAGCCCGCCCGCTTCGGTGATGCCCAGATGGATGGGGGCATCTGTGGCCTCAGCAAGCCCCATATAAGCAGCGGAAGCGAGGAAGACATCCGAGGCTTTCACCGAGATCTTGAACTCATGGAAGTCATTATCCTGCAGGATGCGGATATGGTCGAGGCCGGATTCGATCATCGCATCCGGGCAGGGTTCGCCATATTTTTCGAGCAGGTGACGCTCCAGCGACCCGGCATTCACCCCGATGCGGATCGAGCAGCCATGATCACGCGCGGCCTTGATGACTTCTCGCACGCGAGCAGCATCGCCGATATTGCCGGGATTGATGCGCAGGCAGGCGGCCCCGGCCTCGGCGGCCTCGATCCCGCGCTTGTAGTGGAAATGGATATCGGCCACGATCGGCACCGGGCTTTCGCGCACCACCTCGCGCAGCGCGCGGCTGGCATCCTGATCAGGCACTGAGACACGCACGATATCGGCCCCGGCCTCGGCACAGGCGATGACCTGCTTGATGGTTGCGGCAGCATCGCTGGAATCGGTATTGGTCATGGTCTGGACCGTGATCGGAGCGTCGCCCCCCACGGGCACAGAACCGACCATGATCTGCCGTGATTTACGCCTTGCGATATTGCGCCAGGGGCGAATGTGATTGTGATCCATTGCTCAGGCTTCCATTCGGACTGTGATGCGCAGTTTACGCCAATCCATGCGACGCAGCAATGGACAGGGTATGACCGCAGCAAAGAAAAGGCCCGTGCTTGCGCAACGGGCCAGAAGAGAGACTACGTTTAGAGTATAACAAGGCTCTCGAACTTCGCAGAGAAAATTCGTGGCGCGTCACTGGAACGTGAAACCGGTTTCAGTTTTCAGCCTGCGCTACATTCACAAAATCGCGCAATGCGCTGTCACCGGACAGATCGGCCAGTGAGAACCGTTCGGTCACCGCTTCCGGCGAAAGTGCAATCTGATCGACGACCTGCGCTCCTGGGGCAGACGGACCAAAGGGCTGGCCATCGACAAGGATATAGACAGAGCCTGAATTCCCGGCGCGCAGCGTCGCCGGAGCATCCGATTGTGGCACGGTATAGCGCTCGCCTGCATCGAGCACTTTCTCAAACAGCACTGTGCCATTTGCATCGCGCACCCGGATCCAGCTTGGACGCACGGCGAGTATTTCGACCTTGGGCGGGCCACTTTCGGTTACACGCACAGTCCCTGGCATGGGAAAAGGTTCCTCAGCCTGAGACAGCGCAGCTTCGATAGCCGCGCGCATGCTGTTATCGCTGTCGGCTTCGGCCTCGTTGCGCGGATTGATCGCGACAATAGGACCATCGCGAGACGTGAAGACCGGCGTTTCGAGTGCATCGGGGCGATGGGTGCGCACCACGCCCTGCGCTTCGGAGGAGAACAGACCATCAAGCGCACCGTCCTGCGCCAGACGCAGGCTGGGCTCGTCAACCACAGTTGCACGCGGGGACGCCCCCGACAGAACCGGGTCCAGATCGGCCATGATTTCGGGCGGCTGATCTGGCGGCGCGAGGTTCACGCGCTGAAGCTCGCGCAGCACGGTCCAGCCACCAACGCTGACCCCGATGATCAGGAAAAGCATCACCGCAACCGAACCGATGGCCACAGGGTCAAGCCGGGACCAGAACGGATCCGGGTCCGAGGCCAGTTTGGTGCGCGACAACATACCTTGTGAGAACTCGCGGTTGACCGCGACATCGCGAATCGTGGGGGTTCCGCTTCCCCGCTGCAATTCGGTGGTGATGGCAAAGCCTGTTTCGAGGCAGAATTTCGAATAAGACCAATCCGGATCCATGCCAAGATAGCGGGCATAGGAGCGCACATAGCCCGCAACGAAGCTAGCGGCCTCAAAAGCCGACAGATCGCCTGATTCTATCGCTGCGATATATGTTGCTCTGATGTGCAACTCGCGCTGCACATCCAACAGGGATTTGCCTAGCGTCGCACGCTCACCACGCATGAGATCGCCGAGCTTGACCTCGAAATCATCGAAACCCAGAACGCGGTCTGTATCAACCTGTGTGCCACTCGATTTCGGCTTTCCGCCAAACCATTTCATTGCCCGCCCCTACCGCCTTTAGAATCGTTCATACCGCATGCAGACCTTACGGCAGCGTTCTGCGCGCCGCCTGTAGCCCTACTATAGCGAATCTCGCTGCGATTTGAAGCAGTATCGCGGGTCAGGCAGAAATTTCGGCGCGATTCAGCGCACAATGCGACCACAGCCCATCCATTGCACGCACCAGGTCATCGATCATCCTGGGGTTGTGCACGGGCGACGGTGTGAAGCGCAACCGTTCGGTGCCGCGCGGAACCGTCGGGAAATTGATCGGCTGCACATATATGCCATGGCGCGACAGAAGCATGTCGGAAATCGCCTTGCAGTGGACCGGATCGCCCACATGGACCGGCACGATGTGGCTGCCATGGTCGATGATCGGCAAGCCCAGAGCCCGCAGCCGCATCTTCAGAATTCGCGCATGTTCCTGCTGCTTGTCGCGCAGGTGCTGCGCGGTTTTCAGGAATTCGACAGAGGCTTCGGCCCCGGCTACTACAGCCGGTGGCAGCGAGGTTGAGAAGATGAAACCCGGTGCATAGGACCGCACCGCGTCGCACATCTTGGCACTGGCCGCGATATAGCCGCCCTGCACCCCGTAAGCCTTGGCAAGCGTGCCGTTGATGATGTCGATCCGGTGCATCAACCCGTCGCGCTCGGCGACACCAGCGCCGCGGGGGCCATACATGCCCACCGCATGCACTTCGTCGATATAGGTCAGCGCGCCGAATTCATCCGCCAGATCGCAAATCGCCTCGATCGGGCCGAAATCCCCGTCCATGGAATAAATCGACTCGAAGGCGATCAGCTTCGGCGCGGCGGAATCGTCGGCTTCCAGAAGCTGGCGCAGATGCGCGACATCATTATGCCGGAAGACGCGCTTTGCGCCCCCGTTGCGGCGCACCCCTTCGATCATCGAGGCATGATTGAGCGCATCCGAATAGATGATCAGGCCGGGAAACAGTTTCGGCAGCGTCGACAGCGTCGCATCATTGGCGATATAGGCCGAGGTGAAGACCAGCGCAGCTTCCTTCTGATGCAAATCGGCGAGCGACTGCTCCAGGCGCTTGTGATATACCGTCGTGCCGGAGATATTGCGCGTCCCGCCCGAGCCCGCGCCAGTCGCATCCAGCGCTTCATGCATAGCTTGCAGAACGACAGGCTGCTGGCCCATCCCTAGGTAGTCATTGCCACACCAGACCACGATATCTTTGCGGGTTCCTTCCGGCGTGCTCCAGACGGCGTGGGGAAAATGGCCGTTACGACGCTCGATATCGATGAAGGTGCGATATCGCCCTTCTTCATGAAGTCGCCCTATCGCCGCATCGAGTGCACCATTATAGTCCAAGACCCTCTCCCTTGCGTATCAGCTCGGTATATTCAGATCTTTCTATCTTCTTCTCTCGGGAAAAGCAAAGAAAGACGTGTCATCCATTCGTAGCGTTTCAGATCATCATGAGGAAATGATTTAGATCAATTCCAGATAGGATGCGCGTTCAGATGACAGATCGCGACCCTGTGTCGCGCCGCGATGCTGTGGGCGCTCAGCGCGGCGCAATCTCCAGCACCACTTCGCAGTCGGCCCCCCCGTCGCGCGCGGCGTTGCAGGCCTCGAGCGCCGCAGCACGCGCAGCATTCAGGTCGGGCAGATCCGAGAGCGCCGAGGCTGAATTGACAGGCACACCGCCGCGCACAAAGCCTTCATCGGGCGCAACGGCCAGTGCCGCAAAGCCGTCGCCGACATTCACGAAGACCGCCAGGGCCTCACTGTTCTGTCCGACCAGACGCAATGTCATCAATTCTTCCTCGGTCAGGAAATCATGTGCCAGAACCGTGACACTGACTCCATCAAGTTCAAACTCCTCTGCCACGGCATCCTGGGCCACAGACGCAGTCGCCATCACTGCTGCGGCCACCCCGAAGCCCAGAGCAACACCGATCTTTTTGCACTGATAATTCATCATTTTCTCTCGTCAGAATCATGTTGCGTTGCCCCAGACTATAGTCGCTGCGTCGGGGCTGGACACCCCCCACTTCTCTGCTAGGGTCATCGGCATCCCAGTTCAGAAAACAGATCCCAACCCGAGACGCAAATGAGCAGTGACATTTCCCCCGTCCTCGACCAGATCGATCGCGACTTGCCGCAAGCGCTCGACAGGCTGACCGCGCTGTTGAAGATACCCTCCATCTCGACGGATCCGGCCCATGCCCAGGATGTCGACGCTGCCGCAGAGTGGCTGATGCGTGATCTTGCAACCCTTGGTTTCGACGCCCGCAAGGATGCGACGCCCGGCCACCCCATGGTCGTTGCGCATGGCGGCGCAGCAACCGGGCCGCATCTGCTTTTTTACGGCCATTATGACGTGCAACCGGTCGATCCGCTGGAGCTCTGGCACAGCGCGCCTTTCGATCCGCAGATCGAGGACACGCCCGCAGGCAAGGTCATCCGGGCGCGCGGCGCGTCCGATGACAAGGGCCAGCTCATGACCTTTGTCGAAGCCTGCCGCGCCTGGATCGCCGTGCATGGCGCGCTGCCGGTCAAGCTGACCTTTTGCCTTGAGGGGGAGGAGGAAAGCGGCTCGCCTTCGCTCGTCCCGTATCTGAAGGCCAACCGGGATGCCTTGCGCGCCGATATTGCGCTGATCTGCGATACGGGTTTGTTTGACGCGCAGACCCCTGCCATCACCACCATGCTGCGCGGCCTTCTGGGCGAGGAAGTGATCATCCACGGCCCCGAGCGCGACCTGCATTCGGGCATGTTCGGGGGGGCTGCGATGAACCCCGCGCGTGTGCTGGCGCGGATTCTGGCCGATCTGCACGACGATCAGGGCCGCGTGACCCTGCCTGGATTCTATGACGACGTGCCCGAACTCCCCGAGAGCTTGCGCGCGCAATGGGACGGGCTGGGCTTTGACGCAGAGGCGTTTCTCGGCGCCGTCGGGCTGGGCAAACCTGCGGGCGAGGCAGATCGCACCGCGCTCGAGATGCTCTGGTCGCGCCCGACTTGCGAGATCAACGGCATGACCTCGGGCTATACCGGCGCGGGTTTCAAGACTGTGCTGCCCGCCCGCGCCTCGGCCAAGGTCAGCTTCCGGCTGGTGGGCCAGCAAGATCCCCACAAGCTGCGCGCGGCCTTTCGCGATTTCGTCCGCGCGCGCCTGCCCGAAGACTGCCGCGCGGAATTCATCGAACACGGCGCCTCGCCCGCCTCGGTCATGGAAACCAGTCACCCGGCCTTTGAAGCCGCGCGTCAGGCGCTCACACAGGAATGGCCCAAACCCGCCGCTTTCGTCGGCGCGGGCGGGTCGATCCCGATTGCAGGCTATTTCAAATCCATCCTCGGCATGGATTCGATGCTGATCGGCTTTGCCAAGCAGGATGACCAGATCCACTCGCCAAATGAAAAGTATGATCTGGACAGCTTCCATCGGGGCATCCGGTCCTGGGCGCGGATTATCGACGCTGTGGCAAAGGCTTGAGCGACGATATGCAACCGCTGCCGGCAGTGTCGCAAAACCCGCTCGATGTTGGATTTGTGCAAGACCCCTATCCGGCCTATGAGCGCATGCGCGCATTGGGACCGCTGGTGTTCTGGCGCGATTACGCCCTGCCCTGTGCCGTCAGCTTTGCCGCTGCCAATGCCATCCTGCGCGACCGGCGCTTCGGGCGCGTCCCGCCGGAGCCGCCCGCGATCCCCGATCACCTCGCGCCCTTCTACGCGATCGAGGCGCATTCGATGCTGGAACTGGAGCCGCCCCGCCACACGCGGCTGCGCAGTTTGGTGCTGCGCGCCTTCACCTCGCGCCGGATTGCAGCCCTCGGGCCGGAGATCACGGCGCTGAGCCAAGACCTGATCGCCGCCCTGCCCGAAGGCGAATTTGATCTGCTCACAGATTTCGCCCAGCCCCTGCCGGTGATCGTGATCGCGCGGCTTCTGGGTGTGCCCGACAGCATGGCCCCGGACCTGCTTCGCTGGTCAAGCGCGATGGTCGGCATGTATCAGGCCGGTCGCACCCGCGCCGATGAAGACCGCGCTGCCACTGCCAGCCGCGAGTTTGCCGATTTCCTGCGCGGCTATATCACCGACCGGCGCACAAGCCCCCGCGACGATCTGATCACCCATCTGATCGCCGCCGAAGACGATGGCACGACGCTCAGCCCAGATGAGATGATCTCGACCTGCATCCTGCTCCTGAATGCGGGGCATGAAGCGACGGTCCACAGCCTCGGGAATGCTGTCAAGACGCTGATCGAGAGCGGGCATTACGGACAGGTGCCGATCACCGAAACATTGGTCGAGGAATGTCTGCGCTTTGATCCTGCGCTGCATCTCTTCACCCGCTGGGCCTATGACGATATCGACGTGATGGGCCGCATCATTCCCAAGGGCACGCAGGTCGCCTGCCTGCTCGGCGCGGCCAATCGCTGTCCGCGGCATTGGGAGGCGCCTGCGCGTTTCGACCCGGCCCGCCCCGTGAAGGCGCATCTGGGCTTCGGCGCGGGGCTGCATTTCTGCCTAGGCGCGCCCCTCGCGCGGCTGGAATTGCAACTGGGCTTGGAGGCACTTAGCGCAGCGATGCCGCAGTTGCGGCTGACCGAAACGCCACAATACGCGGATATCTACCACTTCCATGGTCTGGAGCGCTTGCAGGTTGCGGGCAGATAGCCCCTTTCCCTTGCACCTGCGGCGGATATGTTTCACATCAGTGGCGACCAACACACTGACAGGCAGGACGAGACAGCATGACCGGACATCAGAAACCCACCGAAGACATTTCTGTACGCGATGTGTTCGGAATTGACTCGGATATGTCAGTCAAGGGCTTTGCCGAGCCGACCGACCGCGTGCCCGCGCTCGACCCCACCTATAAATTCGACCCTGACACCACCCTCGCGATTCTGGCGGGTTTTGCCTATAATCGCCGCGTAATGATCCAAGGCTATCACGGCACGGGCAAATCCACCCATATTGAACAGGTGGCCGCGCGCCTGAACTGGCCTTCAGTGCGGGTCAATCTCGACAGCCACATCTCGCGCATCGACATGATCGGCAAGGACGCGATCAAGCTGCGCGACGGCGCGCAAGTGACCGAGTTTCAGGAAGGCATCCTGCCCTGGGCGCTGCGCAACCCTGTTGCGATCGTCTTTGACGAATATGACGCAGGCCGCCCGGATGTGATGTTCGTGATCCAGCGCGTGCTGGAACATGACGGCAAGCTGACGCTTCTGGACCAGAACGAAATCATCACCCCGCATCCCTGTTTCCGGCTCTTTGCCACGGCGAATACGGTCGGCCTGGGCGATACGACGGGCCTCTATCACGGGGTCCAGCAGATCAACCAGGCGCAGATGGACCGCTGGTCGCTGGTTGCGACGCTGAATTACCTGAGCCACGATGCCGAAGCAGCAATCGTTCTGGCCAAGAACCCGGCCTACAATACGGCCAAGGGGCGACAGGAGATCAGCCAGATGGTCACCGTCGCGGATATGACCCGGACGGCCTTCATGAATGGCGATCTGTCCACGGTCATGTCGCCCCGGACGGTCATCAACTGGGCCGAAAATGCGCGGATCTTCCGCTCTATCGGCTATGCGTTCCGGCTGTCCTTCCTGAACAAATGCGACGAGTTGGAGCGTCAGACCGTGGCCGAATTCTACCAGCGCTGCTTTGACGAAGAACTGCCTGAATCGGCCGTCAGCACAGCATTGGGCTGAAGAAACCGGGGGCGCGAACGCCCCCGGCGCAACCTGTCAGCCTTCCTGCCGCAGCCGCTCATGCGCGCCAAGCGCCAGATAGAGGCCAGCGCAGATCAGCAGAATGTGGAACTGGTTGAACAGCAGGATGTCAATCGGCGGCGCCCAGTAGGCGACAATCAGGACACCCACGACGATCAACGCAGCGCCAACCCCAGCCACCCGCGTAACGTGATCGCCCATCCGCGTGCGCAGCGCCCCACCGATGATCAACGCAGCCCCTGCAAGAATTTCGGCAACGCCTGCAATGGCCCAGAGGCTCAGCGGCAGACCCCAGCCTGCCGCGACATCGGCTGAGAGCGGAAACTTGTCGAAACCATATTGCAGCAGCACAAAGGCAAGCGGCAGGCGCAAGAGCCAATGCGCGTGATGCGTGCCTGGAAGAACGCGGGTTGTCCGTTGGATCACGTCTGAAACGAATGCCATTTATCGGCCCTCCTGATGTGAGTGGGAATAGTCCGGCTTGAACGCGCGATACCGCGCTTTCATCCGT
>SKIM01000312.1 GCA_007116445.1 Natronohydrobacter sp. | reverse complement strand
GCGGATCGACATAGCGATAAAGCGTGACGGGCCGCACCCCCAATTCCCGGCACAGCTCGGCCACCGAAATGTCGCGATTGGCCATCGCCGCCTGTGCCAGCCGGACCTGCGCCTTGCTGAGCGCGAATTTCCGCCCCCCCTTGCGCCCGCGCGCCCGCGCCGCCGCCAGCCCCGCCATCGTGCGCTCGCGGATCAGCGCGCTTTCAAATTCCGCCAGTGCTGCGAAGATGCCGAAGGACAGCCGGCCTGCGGGCGTCGTCGTGTCGATCTGCGCGCCTTGCCCGGTGAGCACTTTCAGCCCGACACCGCGCTCTGACAGCAGGCTGACTGTGCTGACCAGATGCTGCAGGCTGCGCCCCAGCCGGTCGAGCTTCCACACCACCAGCACATCGCCCTGCCGCAGCGCCTTGAGACAGGCCTCAAGCCCCGCGCGCCCGTCTTTGTGGCCCGAGGCGAAATCCGCATAGATCTGATCGGCGGCAACCCCGCCTGCGATCAGCGCATCGCGCTGCAGATCCAGCGACTGGCTGCCATCGGCTTTCGAGACCCGCGCATAGCCGATCAGCATGTTTCACAAACGAGCGTTTGTGGCACTTTTCCGCTCAGAGGGCAGGGGGGCATCGGATCTGATCCTTATCTCATATCTTAAACAAGATATCACAAACCTATTGTGAGATGCAAAAGAAACAAGCGCTGCGCATCTGTGGCATCCGCCCTGGCACTGGGCCTGGCACCCGCCCTGGCATCTGCGCCATTGCGCCGGGCGGATTTCTGGTGTTGCATCCAGGGCCAGAGGTTGCAGAGGCCCCTAACCTATGAGCACGCCAAGCCCGTCATCAGATGCCCGCCCGCAGGTTCTGTTTCTCGACCTGCCCCCCCCGCCATCGGGGCCGGATGCCGGGGCTGCGCGCGCGCCCGGTGGGGGCTGGGATCTGCTGGCGCTGGCGCAGGCGCTGGATGCCAGCCCGATCTGGCCGAAATTCCAGACCGCGCGTTTCGTGCTGCGCCAGAGCGGGGCCGGGGACATGACGGGGGGGCGGCTGGCCGTGGCCGGGCGCTTCACCGAAGCCGATCTCGCGCGGCTGACCAATCTGCAGCGCCGCCTCAGCTGCGATCTGCCCCGGCTGCACCATGTCAGCTATGCTGCGGCAGAAGACTGCGCGCAGCTTCTGGCTGACAAGCTGCGCGCGCAATTCGGGCCCGAGGACTGCGCGCGGTTTCATTACACGGCCATCCCGCGCGGCGGCCATATCGTGCTGGGGCTTCTGGCTTATGCGCTGGGGCTGCGCGGCGCGCAGCTCTGCGCGCCCGCCGATCCGCAGATCCCCCATGTCATCGTCGATGATTGCTGCCTGAGCGGCGCGCGGCTGCGCGAGACCCTGCCGCAGGTCACGGGCGAGGCGCTGGTGATCGCCATGCTGCATGCCCCGCCTGAGCTGCGTGCCGCTGTCGTGGCGCAGGAGCCGCGCGTGCAGGCCTTTCTCAGCGCGCAGGATCTGGTCGATGACGCGCCTGCGCGGTTCGGGGCCGATTACGACGCCTGGCTGGCGGACCAGCGCCGCCTGCGCGCCCTGCGCGGCTATTGGTACGGGGATTATGCGCCACTGAGCTATGCCTGGAACGAGCCGGATGTGGGCTTTCACAACCCGGTCACCGATCGCCATGAAGTGACCTGGCGGCTGCTTGGGCCTGCGCAATGTCTCAAGAACCGCCCCCGCCAGCCGGCGCGGATCACAGTCAATACGGACCCCCCCGGCCCGCTCTGCGCAGCCCCCGATGTGGTCTGGGCTGATTTCGGCCCCGATCCGGGGGCGGGTCTGGGCGATTGCGTGCTGATCGGGGATGCAGGCCGCGGCCAGAGCCACCAGCTCGAGGGCGTGGGCGCGGATATCTGGCGCGCGCTGATGGCCACAGGCGCGCAGGCCGGGGCGCTGGCACAGCTGGCCGCGCAATATGACGCGCCCCCCGACGCGCTTGCGCGCGATGTCGCAGGTTTCATCGAGATGCTGATCACGGCTGGCGTGTTGCAGCCGCTGCCGGGGGAACCGGTCTGACTATCTTGTGTGGGCCTGCGCGTCATCGTGACCGGCTTCTGGCGCGTTATTGTCGGCAGAAGCGAAGATCGGACGCAGGGGGACCATGTGCGACAGAGCCTTGCAGGGCAGATGGGGCTCGGCATTGCGGCGCTGGCGCTGCTGTGCCTTGGGCTGGCCTGGCTGGGCCTGATGCTCACGCGCGAAGCGCAATTGCGCTTCGACAAAAGCCAGCGCGCGGCACAAATCCATGCCGAGCTGGTGCTTCTGGCGCATGAGAAGGCGCAGCTGCGGATCTGGGCCTATCGTGCGCTTCTCGGCCAGCCCGACCCTGACGCTGCTGGCGCGCGCGATGCGCATCTGGCGCGGATGGGCGCGCAGCTGGCCAGGTTGCAGGCGCTTGATCAGGCCGCCCGCGCCCTGCCGCGCGCAGATGCGCAGGCTGATCCCGAACAGGCCACCCGGCAGACCACGATTGCGGCCCTCGCTCAGGCGCTGGACGGGCTGGCGCAGGAAACAGCGCGGCTGCTGCAGCCCGGCGCGCAATCTGACGATCCCGATCTGGACGCGCTCGACCGCGATCTGGACGCGGCAGAAGGGCCGCAGCTCGCGCCGCTGATGATCGCGGCGCTCAGCGCCGAGACTGCAGCGCTGGCGCGCGAACGGGCACAGGCTGAAACCGCGATGGCGCGCGGGCGGGCGGTGTCGCTCAGTGCCGGGCTGCTGGCCGTGCCCGGCGCGCTGGGGCTTGCGCTGTGGCTGGGGCTGGGGCTGCGCCATGTGCTGGGCCGGATCGATGCCGGGCTTGCCGCTTACGCGCAGGATGCGACAGAGTATCGGCTGGGCCGTTTCCGGCATCGTGAATTCGACCAGCTGGCGCAGCAATTCGACCGCATGGCCGATGAAATCGACCGCCACCGGGCGCGCGAACGCGATGCCCGCGCCCGGCTGGAAGCCGAAGTCGCCCATCGCACGGCCGATCTGGAACATGCGATTGATGCGCTCGCGGCCTCGGATGAGGCGCGCACGCAGCTTCTCGCTGATGTCAGCCACGGGCTGCGCACCCCGGTCACAGTGATCCGGGGCGAGGCGCAGATCGCATTGCGCCGCCCCGAGGATGCCGCCGGGCTGCGCGCCGGACTGGAGCGGATCATCGAGGTCACGCGCCAGATGGCGCAGCTGATCGAGGATCTGCTGGTGCTGGCGCAGGGGGGGTGTGCAGAGGGCCTCGCGCTCAGCCCGCGCGTGGTGTCGCTGGCCGATGCCGCCGAGCCGGCGCGCCTGCTGGCCGAGCGACAAGGGGCCGTGCAGCGGGTCCGGCTGGTGAGCGATCTGCCGCGCGCGCAGCCCGTCTGGGCCGATCCGGTCCGGCTGGCGCAAGTGCTGGGCTGCCTGCTGGAAAATGCGATACGCTATTCGCATCCGGGCGGCACGGTCACGCTGCGGGCCTTTGCGCAGGGCGCGGCGCGGATCTGCATCGAAATCGCCGATCAGGGCATCGGGCTGCGCGACGCGGATCTGGCGCAGCTTTTCGGGCGGGGCTGGCGTTCGGAGGCCGCGCGCGCCCACAGGCCTGACGGGCTGGGTCTGGGGCTGGCCATCGCGCGCGATCTGGCCCGCGCGCATGGTGCCGAGCTGACACTCGCGCCCAATCCGGCAGGCCAGGGCACCTGCGCGCGGCTGGACTGGCCTGTGGCCGAACCGCTCCGTGACGCGGTGCGCCCCGAAGCCGCCCCTGAAACGCTCATACCACAGAAGGAGGTCGCCGGATGGAGATCCTGCTGATCGAAGATGACCCGCGCGTGGCCGATTTCCTGCACCGCGGGTTGCTGGCCGAAGGCCATGCGGTCACGCATTGCGCCTGTGGCCGGACCGGGCTGGCCGCGGCCGAAGAATTCGCCCGCGCCTGCCAGCAAGGCGGACAGCCGGGGGTGGTGCTTCTGGATGTGATGCTGCCGGGGCTGGATGGGCTGGCGCTGTGCGATGTGTTGCGCAGGCGCGGGCATGACGTGCCGATCCTGATGCTGAGCGCGCTTGGCGACAGTCAGGAACGCGTCGCAGGGCTGCGGCGCGGGGCCGATGACTATTTGCCCAAACCTTTCGATTTCGACGAGCTTCTGGCCCGGATCGACGCTTTGGGACGGCGCGCCGGGCGCAAGCCGGTCGATACGGATGCGCCGATCGGGGCGGCCTTGTTTCTGCGCGATGTGCCGGCCCTGGCCGGGCCCGGAGGCGAAACCCCGCTGACCGCGCGCGAAGCGGCCTTGCTGCAGCTGCTGATGCAGGCGCAGGGCCGCACAGTCAGCCGCGCGCGCATCCTTGCGCGGGTCTGGCAGACCGATCGCGATCCGCTGACCAATGTGGTCGATGTCTATATCAGCCGCTTGCGGCGCAAACTGGCCGCGCAAGACCCCGGGATCCGGCTCGAAGCCCTGCGCGGTCTGGGCTACCGCCTGACCGCACCGCGCGCATGCGCGGCGGGTCCGGATGCGGCGGGGTCAGCTGTGGCGTGACGCCTCAGCTGGCCTCGTCCGAGACGAAGGGCAATGAGGAGTGATGCAGCACGATGCGCAGATCCCCTGCGTCATCGCGCACGAAACCCCAGGTCTTGTAGACGGTCACCCGATCCCCATCGGCATTGGTCAGATGCACATTGCCCATGGTCTTTGCCGTGCTGTCCTGAATGAAGATCGCGTAATTCTCGATCTCGACATCGGTCCAGCCATTCAGCGCAAAGCCGGTATCGCGCGGGAAATTCTCGTCATGGCCGACAAAATAGGCCAGCGCGCCTTCGCGGGTGGTGCGGAAGCTCTGCGGCGCTTCGGTCAGGGTCGGGTTGAACAGCACTTGCCCCATCTCGAACGCATAGGCCGTGTCGAGCACCTCTTCAGCGGTTGCGCGGGCCAGCTCGATCCCGCCTTCGGCGAAATCGGACGAGATGCGCACCAGCGCCTCGCCCCAGGCGATCTGTGCGGCCTTCACATCCTCTTGCGTGATCACCGCCGAGGCCTCGATGACCACAGCATCGTCTGTGGTGGCTTCGACTGCGAGTGTGGCGGTCGCGGTCGCAGCGAGCAGACCAGCCCCGAGGGCTGCAGCAATATGCGTGTTCTTCATGAGCGCATCTCCTGTTCCATGCTATCACCTGATCTGGTCAGGCCATCCGCATATGCGCCCTGAAGCTGACCCATGTCTGAGGTGAAGATGAACGCATCATTAAATCCGGCCTGCTGCATTTCGCGCGCGCGTCCGATGGTGTGGAGCCGGCGCTGTAGCGATCAGTCAGCCGAAGTAGTCCAATGCAAGGGTTGTTGACATGTCCGGTAGGGCCTCAACGATGCCATACTCCAGCATCAGCTCGGCCGCCTCAGCCCAGGTTGCGGGGTCGATCACTCCGATGGGACCGTTCCCTCCCGTCACATAGGGCTCCAGCAGTTCCAGCGTCCGGGTCTGGTAGGCCACATCCTTGTAGGGAGAGCCTTCGGGAACGTAATCATCCACAACGATCCGCGCCGCTTCCGGCTTGTCGGCCAGCGTCCGTTCCCATCCGGCGAATATCGCCGCAAGAACAGAGCGCACATCATCGGGCCGGCTGCTCAGCGTTTCATCCGACACGACGATCGTCTGCGCCGTCGAGACAAACCCATGATCAGAGAGTTTGAGCACTTCAGGCTCCGCCCCCGTCTGCGCCGCCACGCCGATCGGCTCGTCGATAACGTAGCATTGCACTGCGGCGAACTCGCCGGAGGCCGCTCTGCCCCATTTATCGGCATAGGGAATTTCTTCGACAGCGATGTCAGAGATCCCGCTTACCCCCTTTACCAAAGCCATCACTTTCACCCCATCGACATGAACGCCCACGCGCCGCCCGCGCAACGTCTCGAGGCCAGACAGGTTCGCGCCGACGGGCGCCATCAGCCCATATGGCGAGGCCTTGAACATCGTTGCGACCGCTTTGATCGGCGCGCCGGCAGCTTGCGCCGCGATGATCAGATTCTGCTCAGCACATGCGAAATCAGCACGGCCTTCGGCGACGTCCATCACCGCGTTCACGCCATCAGCCCAAGGCCGCGCTTCCAGTGCGATCCCGGCCTGAGTGAAAAGGCCAGCATGATCGGCCATGAATACGCCTGCGAATTGCGCGTTGAACTTCCAGTCGAACTGGAATGTCAGAGGCGTCATCGCCCGCGCCTGACCCGTTACAAACATTGGCGCCGCCAGAGCCGCAACGCCGGCCACGCTGCTCTGTGCCATCATGGCACGACGTGTGAGTCTGGTCTTCATGGGTGACGTCCCGTTCAAGGTTCATCTGATCGATGTTCAGTATTCGTCGCGTATTTCGACGCTCAAGAAACTTCTCTGGCCAGCAGAGATATTTGCCATGACAGTGCCGAGATTCTGGGCAGCTGACCTCCTGTTGCTCCCATTTATTGCAGTCCACAGACGTGGCCGGGTCGGCGGCAAGCCCCTTGCCCTCTGGCCCGTCCAAAGCGGTGAGGTGACACGCATGCGCGATGAGAAGAGGCGCCCGATCCCGGCAGACCGCGCGCCTCTTTCGGCTCAGGGGGCTGGCGGGTTGTGTCGCAACGATAATCCAACCAGATGCACCGCCAGCTTTCAAATCCTCGAAACACCAGATTCAGTCATAGCTCGTAAACCTTCTGTGCGAACTTCACCTCGAGCGCATTTCGACCGGAGCGAAGCGAGGATCGAGAAAAATGCATGTGAAAACAAAATCTGGAGTGGTTCATCCTGCTCAAGTTGATCGCGAACCACTCTCGGTGCCTTCGGGCGACTGGCAGCGGTGATATTCGATCACGTCTCGCTTTTCTTCTTCCGTATGTTTGAGCATTCGGCTTCTCCGTGACCGTCACGTTGATGGCCATTCGAAGACAGGCGGCAGCTTGCCCCCTCATAACGGTTATCAGCTGGCCTGTATCCTGTCATGCAGCGCCTTCGCGAGATCGCGGGAGCTGTGAAATACTGCCAATATAGTTACCGTTTCAGAGCCAACTTCATAGACGATCAGATCGGGCAAGTCCGCGATGCCGAGTTCCCGTGTCTCGGGATGACGTCCGGGACGGCCCAAGGCTGGAAACTCAGGCAGCCTCAGTGCCGCGCTCATGATCCCCCGGTATGCCTTCTCAGCGGCGGCCGGATTATCCAGAGCAATGTGATCTACGATTCTTTCAAGATCGCGGGCTGCAGGTTCCGCAATGACCAACTGCTTCAACGTGACCAGCCATGCTTTGCGGCTATCCCGGCAAAGACCTTATCCGCAGGCATAACCTTGCCATCGCGGGCGGCGGCGATTCCCGCGCTGACGGAATACCCGAGATGAGGGGGCAGTGTGTATTCAGATCGGCATTGATCTTTCTCAGGTTCCGTTGTCCCAGGAATTGATAATGCGCTTATAGTCAGCCTGCCAGCACCCGGGCCAGGCAACTGCCCCAGCCCAGGCTGCGGTCGAGCATGCGCGCGCGGATCCGGGCCACATCGCAGGCCCGCGCGGCATAGGCCGCGTCATCTGTCATCAACTGCCGGAGCATGGCCTGAAGGGCGTCAGTATCATCGGCGGGAAAGGTCATGCAGGCCGCGCCTGCGGCCTCTGCGGCCGGGACGACCGAACTGGCGAGCGCGGGGACGCCCTGCGCCACAGCCTCGAGCACGACGAGCGCCAGCCCTTCGGCGAATTCCGAGCGGGTCGGGCAGACCAGCAGATCAGCCGCATCAAGGGCTGCATGCACGCCTTCTGCGTCAAGCTGGCCCGCGATCTCGATCTGCCCGCGCGCCGGGTGCCGGGCGACCAGATCCGCAAGCGCGGCCGCAGCGCTGCCTGTGCCGGCCAGCACCAGTCGCGCATCGGCAAATTGCGCGGCCAGGGCACCGAAGGCCGTGACCAGATCGAACACTCCCTTGTTGACCTCGATCCGGCCCAGAAACAGCACCTGCCGCGCGCGGCTGCGGCGGCGCAGCGGGTAGAGATGGCCCGCGCGGATCTGCGGCATCTCGACTTCGCGCATCTGGCCCGGCCCGGCCAGGGTGTCAAACTGGCGCGCACATTCCCGCGAGGTGCAGACCGCCCCTGCGGCCTGTGCCAGCGCGCGGCCAAGCCGCCATTGCCGCGCCCGGCTGCGCAGGTCGCGCGGGCGTTTTCCCATCGGCCAGAAGGTGCTGTGCAGGGTCAGGAAAAACGGCGCTGTCCGGGTCATGGCATGATAGGCTGCGGGTTTCAGATCGCCGCCCAGAATGATGGCATCGGGGCCCCAGTCGGCAATCGCTGTGGCCAGCCTGCGCGCATAGTCATGTTCGGCGAAATGCCACGCAACACCGCGGGCGCTGCGCGCGCGCGGGACATGGCGAAAGCAGATCCGCGGATCCGGGCGATCTGGCTGCTCCGGTGTTTCCGTCAGAACCAGCGCCTCGGCGCCAAGGGCCGCCACCAGGCTGTAGAATTGCCCTGAATAGCTCAGCACCGGCACACGCGCATCATGACAGCCTGTGGCCCATTGCTCGAATGTGCCCACAGCATCCCCCGGCCCGGCCTGAAAGGCGAGCCGCAGCGCACGTCCCTCTGGCACATTCAGCCGCGCACGCAAGCGCGTCGCAGCATCTGAGGCCAGAACGACGGCATCCTGCACATCATCACGCGGGTCCAAAACCCATTCCCCTGCCGATTGTCCCCAAAATTCCCCAAGCGACCTGTGGTCACATGAGAAATCGCCCGCGACTGCCTGTGACGCAAGGAGTTTTT
>SKIM01000192.1 GCA_007116445.1 Natronohydrobacter sp. | reverse complement strand
TCACCGGACGCAGGCGCGGTGCCGCCGCATGCTGTTTCATCCTTGCCCAAATATCCCCGCCGGAGGCGCACATCTGCGCAGGATCACAGCGTCTGGGGCGGTGCGATGACCGGCCTGATGGTCCAGGGCGCTGGCAGCAATGTCGGGAAGTCCATGTTGGTTGCGGGCTTGTGTCGTGCCGCGCGGGCGCGTGGTTTGCGTGTGGCACCGTTCAAGCCACAGAACATGTCGAACAATGCTGCCGTAACGGCTGATGGCGGCGAAATCGGTCGTGCTCAGGCGCTGCAGGCGCTGGCATGCGGGCTTGAGCCCTTGAGTGATATGAACCCGGTCTTGCTGAAGCCCGAATCCGAGACAGGCGCGCAGGTCATCGTGCAGGGCAAACGGTTGAGCGTGGCGCAGGCGGGGGAGTATCAGACGCTCAAGCCCCGGCTCATGGGGGCGGTGCTTGAAAGCTACCGACGTTTGCGCGCTGCGCATGATCTGGTGCTTGTCGAAGGCGCAGGCAGTCCCGCAGAGGTCAATCTGCGCGCGGGTGACATCGCAAATATGGGCTTTGCGCGTGCCGCTGATGTGCCGGTTGTGCTGGTAGGTGACATTGACCGCGGTGGTGTTATCGCGCAACTGGTGGGCACGCAGGCCGTGATTGACCCTGATGACGCGGCGCTGATCGCAGGTTTCGTGATCAACAAGTTTCGCGGCGCGCCGCGCTTGTTTGAAGAGGGCTATCGCTGGATAGAGGCGCGCACAGGGTGGTCCGGGTTTGGTGTCCTGCCCTGGTTCACTGAGGCCTGGCGGCTTCCCGCCGAAGACGCGCTTGACATTGACGCGCCGCGCCGGGCGGCAGGTCTGCATGTGGTGTGTCTGCGCCTGAGCCGGATCGCAAATTTCGACGACCTCGATCCGCTGGCGCAAGAGCCGGGGCTGCGCCTGACCATGCTGCCCGCCGGCCAGCCGTTGCCTGGGGATACGGATCTGCTGATCCTGCCCGGAACGAAATCGACGCGCGGTGATCTGGCATTCTTGCGCGCGCAGGGCTGGGATGTGGATATTGCGGCGCATGTGCGTCGCGGGGGCCATGTGCTGGGGATTTGCGGCGGGTATCAGATGCTGGGGAATCGGGTCGCCGACCCCGACGGGTTGGAAGGGGCGCCGGGATGCGATCCCGGTTTGGGCCTGTTGGATGTTGAAACCGTGATGTCCCCTGACAAGCGCCTTAGCCGCGTGAGTGCGTGCCATGTTGCGTCGGGTGCGCAGCTCAATGGCTACGAGATCCATCTTGGCCGGACGGATGGTCCCGATCGTGCACGGCCCTTTGCGCTGGTCGCAGGCCAGCCCGAAGGTGCGATCAACGACACTGGTCGGGTTCAAGGTAGCTACCTGCACGGAATGTTCACCGATGACGCCTTTCGTCGCGTCTGGCTCGCGGGCTTCGGTGTGGCCACAGACACAGGCTATGGCGCGCGTGTCGAGAAGACGCTTGATGCACTTGCTGCGCATCTTGAGGAGCATCTCGACGTCGAGCGGCTGCTGGCACTCGCGCGCTAGATCACGGCTCGCGGAGATCCCCGCAACATGGGGCGCGGGGGGGCGGTGGGCACCATCATCCCTGAGAGCGCCGAAGGCTCGATCGTGCAAGGGGCTGAGGTTCTGAACGTCGCGCGGACAGTCCTGATCGCGCGACGCGAGGCTGGCGCCATACTATATAGGAAAGTCGGCAAGCATCGCCGCGTTCGCTGGGAAGACGCGCTGTCCAACACCTGTATTGATATGGATGATGTCGTCGGTCACATCCCGTTCAGCTTGCGGACAGCCCCTTTTTTCGCGGGCAAAACCGACGCCGTTTCCAGTTCCGACAGGATCGGGCAGTCGGGGCGGTCATTGCCGTGGCAACAGGCGGCCAGCGTTTCCAGCGTTGTGGCCATGTCTTCCAGCTCGCGGATTTTCTGGCGCAGGTCGGCGACATGGGCCAGCGCAAGGCGTTTGACATCAGCGCTGTGGCGGTCGCGGTCACGCCAAAGCCCAAGAAGCTCGCGGATGCCGTCGACACTGAATCCCAAATCTCGCGCACGGCGAATAAAGCGCAGCATGTGCACGTCCTGATCGGAATAAATCCGATAGCCGGCCTCGGTTCGCGCCGCAGGCGGGATCAGTCCCGTTTCCTCATAATAGCGGATCATCTTGGCCGAGACGCCTGAGGCCTTGGCCGCATCCCCGATATTCATGCCTTGCCCTCCTGCATGGGTGCGGACCAGTTGCGCAAGCGTAGCGCATTGCCCAGAACGAAGACCGAGGACAGCGCCATCGCCCCTGCCGCGAAGATCGGCGAGAGCAGGATCCCGAAAGCGGGCCACAGCGCCCCAGCGGCAACCGGGATCAGCGCGGTGTTATAGGCAAAGGCCCAGAACAGATTTTGCCGGATATTTCGGATCGTGGCCTTTGACAGGGCAATTGCGTTCGGCACCCCGCGCAGCGAGCCCGACATCAGCACCACATCCGCCGCTTCGATCGCGACATCAGTGCCGGTGCCGATGGCGATGCCGACATCGGCTGCGGCCAGTGCAGGCGCGTCATTGATACCATCGCCCACGAAAACCAGCCGCCCATGTCCGGCTTTCAACTCGCGCACCGCATCGAGCTTGCCTTCGGGCAGCACCTCAGCGACCACGTCATCAATGCCAAGCTGGCGGGCGATGGTGTCCGCCGTGCGGCGGTTGTCGCCTGTGACCATGGCAACCTTCAGCCCGAGATCATGCAGTTTGCGGATAGCGTCCGGTGTTTCCGGCTTGATGGGATCGGCTACGGCGATGATCGCGGCGAGTTTTCCGTCAATGGCGGCGTAAAGCAGTGTCTTGCCTTCATCGCCCAGTCGCACTGCCGTCTCCGAGAATATACCCACGTCAAGGCCAAGGCGCGCCATGTAGCGGTCGGCGCCGATCTCGACGCGCGCCCTCCCGGCCTGCGCGGCAACGCCAAAACCGGTGATGCTCTCGAAACTGGTCACCTCGGGCAGGGTCAGCCCCTCGGCGGCCTCCACGATTGCACGCGCGATGGGGTGTTCGGATTTCGCTTCGACCGCTGCGACCTGCGCCAGAACGAGGTCGCGATCAAATCCGTCGGCCAGGTCCAGATCGGTCAGCTTGGGCGCGCCTTCGGTCAGCGTGCCGGTCTTGTCAAACGCCACGACCCGCGCTTCTTTCAGAAGTTGCAGCGCCTCGCCCTTGCGAAACAGCACACCCGTTTCCGCGCCCCTGCCAGTGCCGACCATGATCGAGGTGGGCGTGGCCAGCCCCATGGCACAGGGGCAGGCGATGATGAGCACGGCGACCGCATTGACCAGCCCGAAGGTCAGTGCAGGGGCCGGGCCGAAACTGAACCAGATCGTGAATGTCACGAGCGCGACTACGATGACCGCGGGCACGAACCACATGGTCACCCGGTCCACCATCGCCTGAATGGGCAGCTTCGCGCCTTGTGCAGTTTCCACCATGCGGATGATCTGCGCCAGCATCGTATCTCCGCCCACAGCTGTCGCGCGCAAGGCCAGTGCCCCCGTCTGGTTGACCGTGCCGCCCACGACTGTCGCGCCCGAGCGCTTCTCGACCGGCACAGGCTCGCCTGTGATCATCGACTCGTCGACATAGCTTACGCCCTCGATCACCTCGCCATCCACGGGCACACGCTCGCCGGGGCGCAGCTCGATCACATCACCGGGCGCGACCTCGGCCATCGGAATATCCACGCTGGCCCCGTCGCGGCGCACCCGCGCGGTTTTGGACTGCAACCCGATCAACCGCTGGATCGCCTGCGAGGTGCGGCCCTTGGCGCGTGCCTCCAGCCAGCGGCCCAGCAGGATCAGGGTCACGATCACAGCGGCGGGTTCATAATAGGCATTCACTGTGCCTTGCGGCAGCAGCGCGGGGGCGAAAGTGG
This sequence comes from Natronohydrobacter sp., assembly GCA_007116445.1. Lineage (GTDB taxonomy): Bacteria > Pseudomonadota > Alphaproteobacteria > Rhodobacterales > Rhodobacteraceae > Roseinatronobacter. The sequence goes on along the minus strand of SKIM01000192.1, from coordinate 4,880 downwards.
CCACCAGCGAGTAGAGATAGGCCGCCATCGTGCCGACTGCAACAAGGCTGTTCATATCCGGCGCACCACGCAACAGCGCGGGAAAGCCAAGCGTGTAGAAACGGATGCCGGGAAAGGCCATGACAAGCGTGGTCAGCGCGAATTGGATCAGCCAGCTGGTCTGCATCCCGATCGTGGACATGATCAGGTGATGCACGGGCGGGATCATGTGCGCGCCCATTTCGAGTGCGAAGACAGGCAGGGTCAGCACCGCTGCAATGATGAGATCGCGGCGCAGCTCAGTCGCCTCGGCTTCGCGGCGTTCGGCCAAGGTGTTATCTTCCGCGACAGCGCGCCGGGGGCGCGCGTCATAGCCTGCGCGGTCAATTGCGGCGATCACGGCATCGACATCGGCAGTGCCCGTGACCTTCGCACACTCGGTCGCAAGGTTGACATGGGCTTGCGCCACACCCGGCACGGCCTGCAACGCGCGTTCGACACGACCGACACAAGAGGCGCAGGTCATCCCGTCAATTTCCAGCTCATGCGTGCTCGCGCCGATATCAAACCCGGCATTCTGCACCGCCTCGCGCAGGGCCTCGGGGTCGACCGGGGAAGTGAAGCGAATCTCTGCCCGCTCGGTCGCAAGGTTCACATCCGCCCCTTCCACGCCTGGCACCGCGCGCAAGGCACGTTCCACCCGGCCCACACAAGAGGCGCAATGCATCCCCTCAATCGGCAGGGAGCGGGCGGCAAGGGGTTTGGCGGGGGCGTTCATAGGGGCGACTCACATTTCTCGGGCGATTGTGGAGACAAGTAGGGGTTCCCATCGTTGGAAGGTCAAGCCTGTTGGCGGGAAAAGAAGTGCAGCGCAAATATTTTCAGAAGCGCTCTTGACCTTGCCACTATGGGAAGCCCCATCTGTCATGGCATCAGGCAAACCCAAGGAGGCTCTGGTGCAATTCCATATCGAGAACATGACCTGCGGTGGCTGCGTGCGCGGCGTCACCCGCGCGATCCACGGCGTGGACCCCGGCGCGGCGGTCGAGGCTGATCCGCCTGCACGCAAGCTGATTGTGCAATCTGGAAAGCCGGGCGCGGAGTTTTTGCCCGCGCTGGCCGCTGCCGGTTTCGATGCCCGGCTCACATAAGGAGACAGTTATGAAATTCACGAAATTTTCCGCAGTGTTTCTGGTCGGCACGGCCCTGATCGTGGGTGGGCTGACTTACGCGCAGGCCCAGATGGACCATGACCATAGTCAAATGGACCACGGCCAGATGGACCATGGCGCGCATGGCGATCATGGTGTCACGAGCGATGATCCGGTGATCGCGGCCTATATGGCCGTGAATGACGTGATGCATCGCGACATGAATATCGAATTTACCGGCGACGCAGATGTCGATTTCGTGCGTGGCATGATCCCGCACCATCAAGGCGCAATCGATATGGCCAAGGTGGTGCTGGAATTCGGCTCTGACCCGGAAATCCGCGCCTTGGCCGAAGAGGTGATCGAGGCGCAGGAGGCCGAGATCGCCATGATGCGCGCCTGGCTTGCCGAGCGTGGTCATGACTGATTGAGCCTGGCGGGACAGGAACCCGTCCCGCCGCCTCCGCGTTTATCGGATCGGTATGGGAACGGAGGACAGCATGCGCGATGAACCGGGAAAGCAGGCACGCCTCTACCGTATGGCGACCCCTGACCATCTCTGCCCGTCCGGGCTCAAGACACTCGACCTTCTGCAACGCGAAGGTTTTGAGATCGAGGACCACCCTTTGCGCTCGCGCGAGGAAACTGACGCATTCAAGGCCGATCATGGGGTCGAGACAACCCCGCAGGTGTTCATCGGCGATAAGCGCATCGGCGGCTACGAGGGCACGCGGCGCCATCTGGGCAAGTCCGTGCCTGACGCAGACGCGACCACCTATGCCCCGGTGATCGCGCTTTTTGCCATGGCCGCGGCGATGGCTCTGTCGGTCAGCTGGGCCAGCTATGGCAACCTCATGACGATTGCCGCTGCTGAATGGTTCATCGCGATCAGCATGTGTTTGCTGGCGCTGCAGAAGCTCAAGGATATTGAGTCCTTTTCGACCATGTTTCTGAATTACGACCTGTTGGCGCAGCGCTGGGTGCGTTACGGCTATATCTATCCGTTCGGTGAGGGGCTGGCGGGCATCCTGATGGTCGCCGGCGCGCTGATGTGGGTTTCAATCCCGGTGGCGTTGTTCATCGGTACAGTGGGTGCCGTGTCCGTGTTCAAAGCGGTCTATGTCGACAGGCGCGAATTGAAATGCGCCTGTGTCGGCGGGGGCAGCAACGTGCCGCTTGGCTTCGTGTCCTTGACTGAGAACCTGATGATGATCGGCATGGCGCTATGGATGCTGTTCAATCCTATGGGTCTTGGTATCGGGTTCTAAGGCGCGGCATGCGGGTTGCAGCCGCGCGGCCAAGACGCTGAGGAATAAGGCCTGCGCCGCGAATATCACCAAGGCTGCGATGATCAGGACTTGCCGTGGTGCCGCGCGCTGTTGCCGCGCCAAGATCTGCGCGACCAGCGCCATATGCAGGGGCAGCGCGCTGATCAGCGTTGCATAGAAATAGACCCCCGACAGATTCGCAAAGCCCAACGATTGCGCCAGTGTCGGGCCAGTGACGCGCAATGCCTGCGCCGGATCACCGCCAAACGATCCGAACAGCATGGCCGAGGCCGGATAGATCGCCAGATGCAACCCGACAAAGGCCCCGATCCGGGCCGGGATGTCGAATGCCAGCGCGCGCAGCGGTGCAATGCGCCGCGCGCGCAACTGGGCGAACAGGATCAGCCCCAGCGCGTTGACCACAAACACCACCGGCAGGCCATTCGTCGCGATTTGCCGCACAAACCGCCCCAGTGCCTGACCCGAGCCCCACAGATGCGCCCCCAGTCCCGGCGACAAGGCGACAAAAACTGCCAGCACCGGCACAAGGCCCGCGAAACTGAGCAGAGCCACGTTTCGGGCGAACCGGGGGAATGGCAGCCGCACAGAAAAATGCTGGTCCAGAAATGCAAGCAGATCCCGGCCCTGCCTTTTTGTCATGCGTGCCCCCTGCGCATCACGCGACCCTATTCTGCGCGCTCTGCCGCTGTGCGTGCTGCCTGAATCTCCTGTATCCGCGCGGGCCAGGTGGAACGGATGAAGGCCAGGATCGCCTTGATCTCCTCATCGCGCAACACATCCCCAAAGGCAGGCATGCCGGAATCGAAGGTCACTCCCAGACCATCAAGATACGCCTGCCCGCCGTGTTTGGTGTATTCGAAAAGCATCTGGTCGCCATGATGCCAGGTATGTCCCGTCTCGTCATGCGGCGGCGCAGGATAGCGACCATCGGGTCCAGGGCGTTGCCAGTCTGGCGCGCCTTCCAGATCAGCACCGTGGCACGCGGCGCAATGCTGCTCATAAAGGGCGCTGCCCAATTCCAACTCATCCGAGAGGGCAGCTCCGGCAGATATGACAGCCACCGCGCCGCAGAGTGCTGCCAGTCCTGCGCCAGTTGCGCTTTGCTGTGTCATGATGGCCTCCATCGATTAATGCCTCGTCTTCAGTAACCTGCGCAGCTCCGATATCCGAGCCCCCGAACCCTTTCGGATAACTCAACAAATTGCGATGCTTGGAACTTCGCAGATGGCACAGGAACCGGAGCCGCGCAGAAGTGTCTGGACGGCGCCAATCGTGTGCGATAGCGCGACTGTCCGGGGGCACCTCTCCAGAGTTTCCACTCTTTGGCGACTGTCCGAACTGAAAAGGATTGCCTGCAGATGATGGCGCTGAGTGGTTTGTTTCTCGCGGCCTTTGTCGCGGCCACTTTGCTGCCCGGACAATCCGAAGCTGTGCTTTTGGCCATGGTGCTGGCGCAGTTGCACCCTGTCTGGTTGCTTGTCAGTGTGGCCAGTGTCGGGAATGTTCTGGGATCGCTGGTCAACTGGGCGATGGGGCGCTTCATGATGCGCCATTCCGGTCACCGGCGCTTTCCTTTCACCTCAGAGCAAATCACCAAGTCGCAAGCGTGGTATGGCCGCTGGGGCTGGATGAGCCTTTGGGGCTCATGGGTGCCGGTGATCGGCGATCCGCTGACACTGGCGGCGGGGATCATGCGCGAGCCACTCTGGCGGTTCCTGCTGGTCGTGACACTGGCCAAGGCCGGTCGCTACATCATTCTGGTGGCGATTGCACAGGCCGCTATTTGACCATCCGTGCGGCGCATCCGACCTGTGTCACCAATCTGGTCCTTCCTGCAGGACGACGCGAGAACACGCCCATCCGCCAGCGTCAGGATGCGTTCGGTCCTGCGCCTGCGCATCGGTGACTGTGCCCCGCGCCTGAGCCGCAAGACCTCTGCGCGGGTGATTGACAAAGCCGAGCCTTTCTGTCAGGTAATGACCATAGCCCAGCCAGAACGTCTCGTCAGCCCGGCGCATCCCGTATCAGCTCAAGGAGCGCGCCAGATGTGCAAGCCCTCACGTCCCGCAAACCGGCCGGCACCTGGCCAGGATGGGTGAGATGCGTGACGATCCTCGCCGCCTGAAACCGCTCGAGCAATGCAAGGCGCATGCCGCCCACAGCATTCCGATCCACCGCGCGCAAAGCCTGACGCAGGACGGCACGACGGCGCATATTGATCTCGATGGCCAGATCTACACACTGCGCATCACCCGCGCCGGAAAGCTGATCCTCACGAAGTAACCCAGCCGCCCGCAGTCAAGTCAGGTCAGACCATGAGCAAAATCCCCTCTCCCTGCGTCGATGTGTGCAAGTTCAAGCGCGAAGGCCATTGCATCGGCTGTTCGATGACAAAGGCGCAGAAATCCATGTTCAAGAAGCTGAAAAAAGAAGAGCACCAGCGCGCCTTTCTGGACATGCT